>JAEYWB010000661.1 GCA_023429275.1 Planctomycetota bacterium | reverse complement strand
CCCGGCCCGTTCCGGGGTTGGTCCAACGAAGAACGGGCGACCGTTCAAGCTCGAGGCTTTGGTTCCCCCGCCCCGCCCGAATGCTCCAGTTCGGCAGTTCGGCATCGATCAGCCGCCGGGTCTCCACCAACTCCTTGCTGTCCGGGGAAACGCCTTCAGGCCTGGCCCCCTTCGGTGCGGCGGGCTCTTCTGCCGCAACGAAGCTGACGGCAAGACACGCGATCGACGCTGAGAGACTCCACTGGAAGGGCATCGCTCACCTCTGCGGAAATGAACTCTCCCGAAGAGTAGAGACAAAGCGTCTATTTTGCAATATTGTCGACCGGCGTGGTCGCAGGCAGCGGTTGCCTAAACAGCTTCCCGGAACCGCAGGGAGGGCTTCTCGATCGTGACGACCGTGTTCGGAGGCACACTCTTCGTCAACGACACGCTCGCTCCGTTGACCGAAATCGCTCCAATGATCGTCGTCCCGCCGAGGACCGTCGCGTTCGCGTAGATCACCACCCGCTCTTCGATCGTCGGATGCCGCTTCGTCCCGCGGATCAGGTTGCCGTCGCTGTCCTTGTCGAAGCTGATCGCCCCGAGCGTTACCCCCTGGTAGATCTTGACGTGCGCCGCGATGTCGCACGTCTCGCCGATGACCACCCCGGTCCCGTGATCGATGAAGAAGAACGGGCCGAGCTTCGCTCCGGGATGGATATCGATGCCGGTCCGGCTGTGGGCCCACTCCGACATGATCCGCGGGATGATCGGAACCTTCTGTTCGTAGAGCTGGTGCGCGAGCCGCTGGACCGTAATCGCCTCGTACCCCGGGTAGCAGAAGACGATCTCGTCGATTCCCGACGCGGCCGGGTCGCCGTCATAGGCCGCCTGGGCGTCCGTCGCGAGGAGCCGCCGGATCTGCGGGAGAGAGCTGAGGAACTGGATCGCGTGCTCCTGCCCGAGGGCCTCCTGGTCGAGCCGCTTCTCGAGGCAGACCGCGTCCTCTCCCTTGAGGTCGGAGGCGTACCGGAACGCCCGGGCGAACTGCTCGGTCAGCCGGTCGTGAAGGGAGTCCACGAGGTCGCCGACGTAATACGTCACATTCCCCATGTGGAGATTCTGCCGGCGGCGGTAGCCGGGAAAGAGAATCTCCTTGATGTCCTGAACGATGCTGACGACGGCGTCCGCGCTCGGGAGCGCGCAGTGACCAAGATGCGTGATGCACGCCGCATCCGAGAGGTAGGTGTCGACGATCCGGTCCGTGATATCGGAGAGGACCTCTTTGCGGCGAAAATCCATGGCCATAGGGGGGGATCCTCAGAGAGGAACCGGTGGCGAAGACCGGAGCGGGGTGACGGAACAACCGAATCGACGTCACCGACAACAACGGCGAGGGAATGCGGAAGACTCACCTCGGAGACCGGCCACCAGGGACCTTGCCATGACGAAACCTGCTCTCTAGGGGGCCGCCAGTCTGTCTGGACCGCCCGAATGGGAAAATTCTATGGCTGCGGGAGGTCGGTGCTCAACCTCGAGGTCGTCTGCACGTCGATACCGCGGGACGGGCCTTCCGGTATCGGCGCAGTTCCCGCCCCCTTCGCAGCCGCGTCAACAGGTCTGTCGGCCGAACAATCGTCACGCGTTGAACGATTCCCCCGTTCGAACCTGAAGGCTCACGACCGGCTCCCGCAGGGTTTACCTCCTCTTCGGAAATTCTGGAAAAACTGACGCCACTGACCCGCCGATTTCGCCGATGAGAAGAACGGTGCGGGTTGCCGGTGGGGCGCGGGACAGGGACGGTTGTTTGCCTCTCTGCGCGCCGTCGCCTCGTTTCCCTCACCCAAACATCGCTACAGGCTGATGATGACGTCGGTCCCGGCACATCGCGATGACTACTGGTCGGCCGCCCGGCGGCCGCTGGCGGGGCTGCTGTTCATTCTGCCGATGCTCGTTGCCTATGAAGCGGGCGTCATCTGGTTTGCCGCGGATGTCGCCACCGTCCGCTCCGGCGCCGACGCCTGGATGCGGGCCTGGATGATGGATTTCGGCTGGAAGGCCCCGGTCTTCCTGCCGCTTCTCACCGTCGGAATCCTGCTGATCTGGCACCGGGCCCGTGGCGACGCCTGGCGGTGCCGGGGAGAGACGCTGATCGCCATGGCGGCGGAAAGCACATTCCTCGCGATCCTGCTGGCCGCCAGCGGCCACCTGCTGCGATCGAGCCTGCCGGCATCTGTCGCGGCGGCTCCTCCCGAGGCACTCGTCCGCTCGATCAGCTTCCTGGGGGCCGGCCTCTACGAAGAGGTCCTGTTTCGACTGATCCTCGTCCCGCTCCTCTACCTGGCCTTTCGATCGATCCGGATCGAGCGGACCCCCTCCTGGATCGGCAGCGTCCTGCTGGTGAGCCTGACGTTCGCCGCCTGTCATTACCTCGACGGCGACGCGGCCTCGGTGCCTCAAGGCCTCCTCGCGGCGTTCTCGAACGTCGCGGCCCGGTCGGAGCTCTGGTTCGGCTTCGCCTTCCGGCTCTTCGCGGGAGTGTTCTTCTCCGTCGTGTTCCTCGTCCGGGGGTTCGGCATCGCCGTCGGGACGCACGTCCTGTACGACCTGCTCGCGGGCGTCCTGCTGGTGTCGCAGTAACACTCCCCGGGGAGTTGTGAGCCGCCGACGACCGCCGGGCCGGCACGAATCTCATCCGCCACTGACGGGAGGGAACACGGCAACCTCGGAACCGGGAGGGACAGTCGCGTCGTCCGTCGCGTAGCGGGCATTGACCGCCACCAGCAACTGCCCCGCGACAGACGCGAGCGCCGGATACCTCTCGAGCAGCAGCGTGCGGACCGCCGCCACCGTTGAATCATCGGGGAGCGTCAGGGTCGCACGGTCCGTCCCGGCCAGGTCACGGGCCCGGGCAAAGAATCTCAGGGTGATCGTCATTTCGCCGTCTCTCAGCCGTGTCCGAGGATCCGGTGGGGCCGGTAGGGTTCCTCGAGCGCGGCGCGTTCCTCGCCGGTGAGCGTAATCGAGAGGGCGGCGATCGCATCGGCCAGGTGTTTCGGCTTCGAGGCCCCGACGATCGGTGCGGTCACGCCCGGCCGGCCGAGGAGCCACGCGAGGGCCACCTGGGCGTTGTTGACGCCGCGTTGTTCGGCAACCGACGTCAGCCGTTCGACCACCGAGAAATCACTCTCGTCGTAGTACATTTTGTGGGCGTAATCGTCCGTCTTCGCGCGGCTGGTCTCTCCCTGCTTCTCCCGCGTCCTGTTCCCCGCCAGGAAGCCGCGGGCGAGCGGGCTCCACGGGAGCAGACCGATCCCCTCGTCGAGACAGAGCGGGTTCATCTCCCGCTCCTCCTCGCGGTAGACGAGGTTGTAGTGGTTCTGCATCGTCACGAACCGGGCGAGGCCCAGGTTGTCGGAGGTCCGCAGCATCTTCGACATCTGCCAGGCGAACATCGACGAGGCCCCGATCGCGAGCGCCTTCCCCTGACGGACCACGAGATCGAGCGCCTCGAGCGTCTCCTCGATCGGCGTGGTCGAATCGAAGCGGTGAATCTGGTAGAGGTCGACGTAGTCGAGCCGCAGCCTTTTCAGGCTGGCGTCGATCGCGTGGCGGATGTGCTTTCGCGACAGCCCCTTCTCGTTGTCGGTCTTCCCCATCGGGTTATAGACCTTGGTTGCGATGACGACCTGCTCGCGGGGGATTGCGAGGTTCCGCAGGGCGTTCCCGAGCACGATCTCACTTGCGCCGTCGGAATACATGTCGGCCGTGTCGAAGAAGTTGATCCCCGCCTCCCAGGCCAGCCGGAAGAACGGAAGACTTGCTTCCTCATCGAGTACCCAGGGACGCCACTGGCTCGAGCCGTAGGTCATGCAGCCGAGGCAGAGACGCGACACCTTGATGCCGCTGTGACCGAGATTGACGTAGTCCATGGCGACTTTCTCCCTCGCATTCGTTCGGGCCGGTTCATGGCGATGGTCCCCCATCTTAGGGGATCGACATTGCCCGGCGGGAATGACAGCGACCAGATTGTCCCGGCCGAGCCTTGTCCGCTCAGACCCTGTGAGCCGGCGGGTCGACCCGCGATCGGGCAAAGCCCTTCGACCGACGGGCGGGTGACTCATGTCGAAGCGTTCTACGAATGCCTCCAGCGGCGCGTTACCATGTCTGCCATAAGCGAACTGGCAACGAGACGTCCGCGGAGTCGAACGGCATGCTGGAGTTTCTGAAGCGGCTGTTTCAAGGAAAGCCCAAGGTCCCGCGGATTGACCTTCGCCGCCGGTTCGAACTCATCGGGCGGGTCGGCCAGGGGAGCATGTCGCGTGTCTGGCGGGCTCGGGACACGATGAACGGAAAGGTCGTGGCGGTCAAAGTGCTCGACAAGGCGAAGCTCGCCCGGCTCGAGCAGCGGTTCGCCCAGGCCGGCGTTCACCGTCCTGACGAAGGGGACATCGCGGTTTCGCTCCGGCATCCCAACATCGTCCGGACAATCGAGCATGGCGTCACTCAGGAGGGGGAACAGTTCCTCGTGATGGAGTTCGTCGAGGGGGTGAGCCTGAGCTACCTCGTCGACGTCCAGAACGACCGGATGCGGAAGAACTGCCTGTGGTACTGCGTGCAGCTCGGCGACGCGATGGAGTACCTGCACTAGCAGCTCTGGATCCATCGCGACCTCTGCCCGCGCAACGTCATGGTGACCCCCGAGGACGAGGTGAAGCTGATCGACTTCGGCCTGATGGTGCCGAACACCGAGGAGTTCCGCCGTCCCGGCAACCGGACCGGCACCGCGATGTACATGGCCCCGGAGCTCATCAAGCGGCAGCCGACCGACGAACGGATCGACATCTTTTCCTACGCGCTCACCTGTTTCGAGATGTTCGCGAAGACTCTCCCGTGGCCGGCGGCCGACACGCTCGAAACGGTCGTCCAGCACATCAACAGCCCGCCGAAGGATCTCAAGAAGCTCCGCCCGGACCTCGACGACCAGGTGGTCGCAACGATCATGAAGGGGCTCGAACGCGACCCGCGGGACCGCTGGCGGAGCATGAAGGAGATGGTGGAAGAGTTCCGCGCCGCGGGAGAACGGCTCGACGCGGTCCCGACGACGTGACCGACAGACGAGAGACGCCCGCAGAGCCGTTGGAAGGCGACTGGGCCAGCGGCCATCGAGGTCTTACAGATTGTCGTCGGCCCGAACGGCCGATCTCGTTCTCCCACAGGTCACGAAAATGAAACGACACGCCGTAAAGGCGTGTCGTTTGTTCGAATCTCGTTCGTCGTCAGATCGGCTCACTCAGCCGCGAGGATCGCAAGCCTACCCGACCGTCGACCGCTTCTCGGACGAGAGCCCGACGCCGGAGTAGTAGAACCCTTCCTTCGCCATGCGGGCCGGGTCGTAGAGGTTCCGGCCGTCGAAGATCACCGGGCTCTTGAGCTTGTGCCTGAGGTAGGAGAAGTCCGGATTCCGGTACTCGTTCCACTCCGTCACGATCGCCAGTGCGTCCGCGCCCGGCAGGGTGTCGTAGTGGTGGTCGTGATACTTGACGCGGTCTCCGATCTCCTTCTGGACGTTCTCCATGGCGACCGGGTCATGCACATGGACCTCGGCCCCCGCCGCGATGAGCTGCTCGAGGAAGACGAGCGCCGGAGCTTCGCGGATGTCGTCGGTCCGGGGCTTGAACGCCAGCCCCCACACGGCGATCTTCTTCCCCTTGAGGTCCTTGCCGAACTTCGCGGTGACCTTTTCGAACAGGACGTTCTTCTGGCGGTTGTTGATCTCGTCGACCGCTTCGAGCATCTGCATCTTCATCCCCTTCGTCGCCGCGAGGCTGCCGAGAGCCCGGACATCCTTCGGGAAGCAGGAGCCGCCGTAGCCGACCCCGGGGAAGAGGAACGCGAAGCCGATCCGCTGGTCGTGACCGATGCCGCGGCGGACTTCGTTGATGTCCGCCCCGACCCGCTCGCAGAGGTTCGCCATCTCGTTGATGAAGCTGATCTTCGTCGCCAGCAGGCAGTTGGCGACGTACTTCGTCATCTCGGCGCTCTCGAGCCCCATCACGAGGAAGGGTTTCTCCGTCCGGAGGAACGGCTTGTACAGCTCGTTCAGGATGTCCGCGACCGGAGCCCGCTCGACCCCGACGACGACGCGATCGGGCTTCGTGAAGTCGTCGACCGCACATCCCTCCTTGAGGAACTCGGGGTTCGAGGCGACATCAACGACGCGGCCCGTCATCTTCTTGAGGAGCTCCGCCACGCGGCGGTTGGTTCCGACCGGAACTGTGCTCTTCACGACAACCACGGCGTCGGTCCGCAGGTGGCCCGCGATCGCCTCGGCAGCGGAAAAGAGGTAACTGAGGTTGGCCGAGCCGTCATCCCCCTGCGGTGTTCCGACCGCGAGGAAGACGCAGTCCGCGGCCGGAACGCAGTCGGCGACATTCGTCGTGAACTTCAGACGCCCCTGCTCGGCATTGTGGGCGATCATCTCCGAGAGTCCCGGCTCGTAAATCGGGACCTCGCCGCGCTTCAGCATCGCGATCTTGGACTCGTTGATGTCGACGCAGGTGACTTCGTTGCCGCTGTCGGCGAAGCAGGTCCCCGTCACGAGGCCGACATATCCCGTCCCCATCATCACGATCTTCACGTCACAGTCTCCGAACTCGCAGGTCTCGTTCTCGTTCCCTGCGGCAAAGATATCACATGTTCGACGGACGCCACGACGGGAACTCGCCATCGATGAAGGTCCGGGTTCGCCCGGGCTTTGCGATGCGGGTCACGCACCCCATGCCGGTCGTCCGTTCGTTGCCCGCTGGACGAGTTGAGCCGGAATGTTGACCGGCGGAATCGGCCACGCGACGGCAAAGATGGGTGGGATGGGAAATTCCGGGTGTTGCAGAACGGCAACATGACAAAAGAGCACGGTCCTCCCGGACTGCAGGTCACTATCGTCCTGGCGGGAGCCTCAAGCCTATGCGCCGAACCTTGCCTGTCCTGCTGATCTGCCTCTCCGCCGCACCGGCGTTCCCACAGGAGCGCCCCATGCCCTCGTCGATGAACCCGTTCGCGGCGCCGGGCACAGGCAGAACTCCGCAGACGCAGGAAGAGGTGATGGGACTTCCCCCCAAGGACCTCGTGGCGGGCTGCCTCATCCTGCGGGACGGAACGACCTATGTCGGACGGATCACATCCATTTCCGGCGGCTACCGGGTGGAGCTTGCGCGCGGCCGACTGATCATCCCCTACGACCACGTCCGGCTGACGGCGGCCGACCTCGATGAAGCTTATGAGAAGCAGGTGGACGGTCTTTTGACCGGAAGCGCCTCCGAGCGTCAGGATCTCGCCCGTTGGTGTTTCGAAAACAAGCTCTACTCACACGCCCGGACGGAGTGCCTGGCTGCGATCCGCATGGAGCCGCAGCGGGCCGACCTGAGGCAGTTCCTCCTCAAGATCGATGCCGCGTTGAATCAGGTGAACGCCGCCACCTCGCCGGCCCTGATTCCTCCCACCCTGCTCACGGACGATCGTCGAACCGCGCAGGGCCTCACCCCGAAGACGAACGCCGAGTTCATCCGCCGGGTGCAGCCGCTGCTGATGAACACCTGCGGGAACGCCAAGTGCCACGGGGCCGCTTCTGACCAGGAGTTCCGCCTGCAGCCGGTCTTCGCCGGCCGCGGAAGCCAGCGTGCTCAAAGCCAGTACAACCTCGAGCAGGTGTTGCGGCAGATCGATCCTGAGGAGCCGGAGTCGAGCCCGCTGCTGTCACTGCCGCGAGACAAGAAGCGTTCGCCGGTCCACACGAGCGTCTATGCCGGAGCCAAGGGCTACGAGCAGTACGAGCTGCTGAAGTCCTGGGTCCTGCAGGTGGTCCAGGAGAACCCGGCGGCAGCGAAAGGGACCGCCCTGACAGAGTCGCCTCGGCCCCTCGCCCCGGCTCGCACGAAGCCGCTCCTCCTGGAACCTCGGTCGCAACCGATCGAAGCGGCCTCCGCGGAGTCTTCCAACCCGCGTCACGTCACACCGGCCGCGAACTGGGCCGAAACGGAGCCCCTCGATCCCGCAGCCCCCTCCGCAGAGATCAGCGACGAGGAATTGCTCGAAGGTGTCCGCCGGGCGGCCCGCCCCGATCCGTTCGACCCGGACGAATTCAACCGGACCGTCCGCCCCTCCCGCGCCGAGTGACACCGCCTGCGGACGACTGAAAACTGACAACTGAAAACTGACAACTCCTTACTTGATCAATTTCGCCTCGACGAGATCGAGGTGCTCGCAGGCGCCGTAGAAGGGCGACTTCTCCGCGGACCTGACCGCAACTTCCAGGACCCGGACGTTGGTGGTCTCGAGATCAAGCTTCAGTTCGGGGTCGTCCCAGGAGATGACCTTCTCCAGAAGCGGCTTGCCGTCGCCGGTGATCGTCAGCCGGACCTTCGGCCGGACCCGGTCGCGGCCGACGGGGTTCTCGTCGATCCCGGCCGTCGCCTGCAGCTTGCGGTACTGGCGGTCGAGCTGGAACCGGACGGTCGTCCCGGAATGAAGCCACAGGCCGCGGGAATAGGTCTTCCCTCCGATCTGCAGTGGAGTCGGCTGCGTCCGCCCCCAGGGGACGTGATGGACCCGCAGCGCCTGAAGCCGGGCCTGGTCGTCGTCGCTCCAGAAGGGGTTTACCTTCTCGTAGTTCGCCTGGCGGGGAACATCGGCCAGCGAGCGGATCTTTCCCAGGCCGAAGTCGGCGGAGCTGATCACCCCGGCCGGGACCGCGACCTTCACCCCGGCGGTCGTCACGACGGTGAACTGCTCCCCGTCGAGAGTCAGACTCGAGGCGGGGACCTTCTCTCCGTTCTTGAACTGGATCTCGCAGGCCGGGGTGGGCAACCGCTGCTTCCGAGCCGCGTAGAGGACGGCGAACACCCGGGTGGTCGGGACCTTCGCCTCCTGCCCGGCGATGACGATCGTGATCTGACCAGCCGAAATCCCTCCAACGGAGCCCGCAACGAAGTCGAGCGCGTCCCCCTTGCGGATGATGATCCGATCGTTCGCGCTCTCGGTGCCGCGGAGCTCCTCCCAGGCGGAGGCGACTCCCGTCAGATCCCCGTAGCGGATGTCCCGCAGCGACGCAGCCGGCAGCGAGACCTGGCCGAGTGACGGGGAGACAAACTTCGCTTCCCCCGCCGCGAGGTCGATCTGGCCTCCCCAGAGCCGCGATCCGTCGACAAGCCGGATCTCCGCATGTTCGGCCGGCAGTGCTCCCTCCCCTTTCGCTCCAAACTCGAGCTGGAGGATCTCGGTCGGCGAGAGCTTCCGGGCCTCGGCCTCCGTCTGGAACTCCGCCTTGTCCGCCGCCAGGGCGGTGAGTTCCCCCTGGATCCGCGTTCCGTCGAGCAGCGTGGCGTCGACCGGAACCGGTCCGCAGAGGAGCGTCAGCAGCAGGCACAGTCCGTTCATCAGTCGTTTCTCTTCCTTGCGTCGTGTCGTTCCAGGGGGCAGCGTCGCTGTCCGGGTTTCAAGCGAGGATGTCCCTCAGGATGTTCGCTCCCTCGACGCCGCTCAGCCGGGCATCGAGCCCCTGGAACTTGATCGAGAACCGTTGGTGGTCGATCCCCAGCAGGTGGAGCATCGTGGCATGCAGGTCGTGGACGTTGGTCACCTTGTCGACGGCGGCATAGCCGAGCTCGTCGGTCGCGCCGTAGCTGATTCCCCCCTTCACCCCCCCGCCTGCGAGCCAGACCGTGAACCCCTTGTTGTGATGGTCCCGCCCGCTCCCCCCCGGCGACATCGGTGTCCCGCCGAACTCTCCCGCCCAGACGATGAGAGTGTCCTTCAGCATGTCCCGCTGCTTGAGGTCCTTGATCAGTCCCGCGCAGGCCCGGTCGATCTCCTCGGCCTTCAGCTCGACCCCGTTCTTGACTCCGCCGTGGTGATCCCAGTCCTTGTGGTAGAGCTGAACGAACCGGACGCCGCGCTCCGCCAGCCGCCGGGCCAGCAGGCAGTTCGACGCGAAGGAGCCGTCTCCCGGCTTGCAGCCGTAGAGGTCAAAGACATGCTGCGGCTCTCCCTTCGTCTCCATCAGTTCGGGGATGCTCGCCTGCATCTTGAACGCCATCTCGTACTGGGCGATGCGGGTCACGACCTCGGGGTCGTCCGCCGCGGTGTTGAACCGGGCGTTCAGGCTGTTGACCGCCGCGACGACATCCCCCTGCTGATCGCGCGACACACCCGGGGGATTGCCGAGATACAGCACGGCGTCCCCCCGCCCGCGGAGATGGACACCCTGGTATCGGCTGGGGAGGAACCCCGCAGACCACTGCCTCGCGGCGATCGGCTGGTTCTGTCCTCCGCGGCCAAGCGATGTCAGCACGACGAACCCCGGAAGGTCGTTCGCCTCGCTCCCGAGCCCGTAGACCGCCCACGCCCCCATCGAGGGACGGCCGGCGATCTGCGAGCCGGTGTTCATGAACATATGGGCCGGATCGTGATTGATCGCCTCCGTCGTCATCGACCGGATGAAGCACATGTCGTCGACGACGGTGCCGATCTGCGGAAAGAGCTCGCTGATCTCCTGGCCGCACGCTCCGAACTTCGCGAACTTCGTCTGCGGACCGAAGCAGACGAGCCTGGCTCCCTGGAGCTGCGCCAGCTGTTGCCCTTTGGTCATGCTCTCGGGCATCGGCTGGCCATCCATTTTTGCCAGCCCCGGCTTCGGGTCGAACGTCTCGAGGTGCGATGGCCCCCCCGCCATTGTCAGCCAGATGACTCTCTTGGCTTTCGGGGCGTGGTGAAGCGGATCAAGCGTCCCCGGCCAGGTCTTCGCTTCGGCCGCACGGGCGGCCGGGGCATTGAGCAGGCTCGCGAGGGCCGCCGACCCGAGGGCGCTCCGCTTGAGGAAGGTTCGCCGGGTCGCGTCGAGTGCGGAACCGAATGGGGGGAGCAACATGGTCGAGTCCCTGCCGGACGGACTGCCGAAACATAGACGCTGTCGATCGTACACGAAGAGATCGGCCGGTGCCGCGCTGAACGGATGACAACGGTGATGAGGGTCCATCGCAGATCAGGCCGGTCGCAGCGGGCCCCGACCTCCCGCCGCCCCTCCGGTTCACTTCTCAAGAGCCCCTGGACCCGTCACGATCGCCCCTTCACATTTCAGTCCGCCTCGCGATCTCGAGAAACGTACAACGGGAAATTGTCGATGTCAGCACAGAAGAAGGCCGAGCAGGCCGGGATCACGTTCACCAAGCAGGAACCGGGATATCTCAACCTCTGTATCCGCACCGGCAACCTGCTCCTGACATCGGGCCACGTCAGCGACATGAAGGGGAAGCTCGGGGCCGGTCTGTCGGTCGAGCAGGGCTACCAGGCCGCACGGGAATGCGCGGTGAAGATCCTGCGATCGGTGTGGAATACCCACGGAACGCTCGACGGCCTTCGGGTCATCAAGCTCCTCGGGTGCGTCAACTCGACCCTCGAATTCACGGACCAGCACCTCGTGGTGAATGGCTGCTCCGACCTGCTCCACGAGATCTTCGGCAAGACCGGCGACGGCTACCACGCCCGTAGCGCGGTCGGATTCGCCCAGCTTCCGACCGGCGTCGCCGTGGAGGTCGAGGCGATCTTCGAAGTGATCACCTGAATCCTGCGGAGACGTTGACGCCGCCACGCGTCGGCCGCCGTCGACGCAGTTGGTTGACAGCCCGGCGAGCCCGCGCCGTATAGTGCATTCTGATGGAGTGTGTGCGGGCGCAGGAGGTTGTCATGCGGTTTGCCGCGGCGTGCAGTCGAGTCGTCAAGACCGCCGACGCCCTTCAGGAAGTGGTCGCTTCGATACGGCAGGTGTTCGGCCACGAGCCCATCGATCTGGCGGTTGTCTTCGTCTCTCAGCATCACGGAGCGGATGACTCCCTCGCGAAAACGCTCCAGGCCGCGCTCGGAGCCGGGCATCTCCTCGGGTGCACCGCGGAGGCGGTCATCTGCGGCGCCAGGGAGTTCGAGTCAGGCCCCGCTGTCGCGGTGTGGTGCGCCCGGCTTCCGGACGTGCCGCTGCGGTCCTTTCACGTCGAGTTCGAGCGGACGCCCGACGGCCTTGTCGCCTCGGGCCTCCCGATGAACGAAGAGCTCCCGTTCCGACCGGAAGGGGTCATCCTTCTAGGAGACCCCTTTTCCTGCGCGACAGACGCCGTCATCGAGATGCTCGGCGAAGAGTTCCCGGGGTTGCCCCTTCTCGGCGGAATGGCCAGCGGAGGCCGGGGACCGGGAAGCAATACGCTGTACCGGGATGCGACGACGATGAACCACGGAGCGGTCGGGGTCTTCCTCGGCCCGGGGGTCGAGATCCGCTCGATCGTGTCGCAGGGATGCCGCCCGGTCGGCCAGCCCTTTCTCGTCACCAGGGCCCAGAGGAACGTCGTTCAGGAACTGGGGGGGCGGACGGCCCTCGAGCAGCTCGGCAGTGTCTTCTCCCTGCTGGAGGAACGCGACCAGAAGCTGCTGCAGCGCGGTCCTCACCTGGGGATCGCCATGAACGAATACCAGGACGAGTTCCACCGCGGCGACTTCCTGATCTCGAACGTTCTCGGGGGAGACCGCTCGAACGGAGCAATCGCGATCGGACACCCGGTTCGGGTCGGCCAGACGGTGCAGTTTCACGTCCGCGACGGCGAGACGGCCGACGAAGACCTGCGGACCCTGCTTGCCGCCGCACTGAAGGGACACGCGCCTCCCGAGGGGGCGCTCCTCTTCAGCTGCAACGGCCGGGGAACGCACATGTTTCCCGTGTCGGACCACGACGCCGGTGTCGTGACGGAACTGGCCGGTCCGCTTCCCCTGGCGGGACTCTTCGCACAAGGAGAGCTCGGCCCCGTCGGCGGGAAGAACCACATTCACGGCTTCACCGCCAGTCTTGCTCTCTTCCGGTCGCTCGCCGCCGAGGACCGCCCCCGGTAAGAATCTGCTGGCGGCGGTCGCCAGAGCCCGCGAGATCCCCATTTCGCCCCGACTCTTCAAGGAATTTCTCCGATGCTTCGCGCTCCTTCTCTCCGCTTTGTCGCCCCCCTCGGCCTCCTGACCCTGGCCGCGCTGGCCCTCTCCGGCGCCCCGGACGCGGTCCAGGCGGACGCCGCCCCGGGGAAGGTGCTCAAGCACCTGGTGATGTACAAGTTCAAGGACAACTGCACGCCGGCCCAGATCCAGGAAGTGGTCGACACGTTCGGCGGACTGCCGAAGAAGATCGACACGATCATCGGCTACGACCATGGCACCAACGTCAGCCAGGAAGGGAAGTCGGAAGGTCTGACCCACTGCTTTGTCGTCACGTTCAAGGATGAGGCGGGCTTGGCGACGTATCTCAAGCATCCGGCACACGACGCCTACGTGCAGGTGGTGAAGGACCGCCGCGAGAAGGTGGTTGTGTTCGACTACTGGAGCGAAGGGTCGAAGTGATTTCAGGCGCACTGGGAACGGACTGACGTCGCGCGTCGCCGGGAATCGATGACAGACGCGGACGATCGTCTGCAATCGCCAGATCGCCTCGATGGCGTGTTGCCGAACGGCCTCGTCAGGGCTGCGGAGGGGCATCATCGCGGAAACACTTTCCCCGCATTGACTTCCGGTCGATTCTTGCCGGCATGCTGCGGCGTTCCCGCAACGCGTTGCTTTCCGGCACCATCGCCGGCTGAGCGCTGTTTCGGAACACGAACGAAATCTCGAACGGAAAGGAAATCTCGCACACCGTTATGCTGCCAGTAGTTATGGCGACGGCCCGCCGTGATGCGCTGCATCCGGTGAACACGTCCGGCCTGGTGCGGCACCCCGGCTGCTTTCGGTCTCGAACATCCGACATCCTTCGAAACCGAGACTTCCATGCGATCGAACCTCCTCGCCCT
Organism: Planctomycetota bacterium; assembly: GCA_023429275.1. GTDB lineage: Bacteria > Planctomycetota > Planctomycetia > Planctomycetales > Planctomycetaceae > Planctomyces_A. The sequence goes on along the minus strand of JAEYWB010000661.1, from coordinate 2,573 downwards.
CCTGAACGACGAAGCCGGCTTCATCGTCTCGGCGGAACTGGTTCTGATCGCCACGATCGGCGTCCTGGGCCTGACGGTCGGCCTCAGCGAACTCTCGCTCAACGTCAACAACGAACTCGAAGATGTCGGCAGCGCCTTCGCCGCCGTCAACCAGGGTTACTCGGCCAGCGGATTCAGCGGTCACAAGGGTCGCAGCAGCGGCAGCCGCTTCCAGGACTGCCCCGACTTCTGTGCCGGCCAGTACGACGTCCAGTAGGCCATTGCGGCGTCACCCGCGTTCCAAGATCAGATCATCAATCGCGGCAAGCATCGCGTGGGGTTGTTGTTTGCCGAAACCTTCGCCGGGAAACCGGCGAAGGTTTTTTTGTTGCGCCGCGCTGGAGCCGGGTAACGGCTGATGCACGGAACTCGACCACCCCTCCGGCTGGCCGAGTGACCGTTGCGCAACCCGTCGCCCCGACGGCCACCTGGGTTCAGGGCGAAGCCCTGGTTGATGCAAGTCGTTAGGCAGTCTGGACAAACCGAGAGGGACGGCTAACATGCCCGCTTCGCTTCGGCTCGACCGGGAACGTACTCCCGTGCGCGGCCGGACAGAAGTAGATGTGGCGAATCGCGTTATGTCGTTTGTGTGGACCATCCTCGCCCAGGACCCCGCGCCAGCTCCTGCCGGACTCTCCGGACAGGGGCTGATGCTCGGCATGTTCGGAGCGGTGGCGGTCATGCTGTTCATGCAATATCGCTCCCAGCGGGGCGAGCATGACCGGCGGGTGAACATGCTGAAGTCACTGAAGAAAGGGGACCCGGTCCTGACGACGTCAGGCATCCTCGGGACCATTGTCTCGGTGGCGGAGGACTTCTCGGAGATTGTCGTCAAGGTGGACGAGAACTGTCGCCTGCACATGAAACCCGAAGCGATTCGCGATGTCGTCAAGAAGCCGGAACAAAAGGGATAACGGATAGACATCGGCCGCAGTCAGGGATCATCGAACGAGCGTTGAATCGCGCCCCGTTCCCGCCCTTTTCCCGGCGGGAGCCGCGACATTCTTCGGATGCTTCGAGTTTTCTCGCCACGGGCCGCGAATTGGGTTTTTGGAAGCCTGGCAACACCCCTTCAGCCGAGGGGGGCGGAGAATCGGATCGATGAATTGCCTCGGGAGCCTCGTTCTTCTCGCTCAGGAACAGGTCGTTAAGGCCGCGAATGTCGAGCCTACGGCGGCTGAAGTCGTCGGCCCTTCGTACGACTGGAAGCTGATTGCCCTCCTCATCGGGGCGCTCATCATTCCGTTCGTCCTTGCGACCCTGATCGCCCGGGCCCTGCGGGTGAAGGAATACGCCGGCCGCATCGGCATGACCCTCTTCATCCTGGCCCTCTCGGTGGTTCCGTTCCTCTCGCAGGTGGCGAACGGCAATTCCGCGTTCGACGCCGTCACGTGGGGGATCGACCTCGCGGGTGGAACGAACATGGTGTTCGAAGTCGACGAGGCCGCGGCCGCGGCCGCCGGCAAGGACGTGACACCGGAAGTCATGAGCCAGATGGAAGGGGCGGTGAAGCTCCGTATCAATCCATCGGGGGTGGAGGAAGTCACTGTCCGCAAGGTCGGCCAGAACCGGATCGAAGTCATCGTCCCGGGTGCGGACACCGAGAAAGCCCAGCAGATTAAGGAACGGATCGTCAACCTGGGGAATCTCGAATTTGCTCTCGTGGCCAACAGCCAGGACTACAGCTCGCTGATCGAGCTCGCTCAAAGAGAGGAAAACAAGGACAAGTCCGAGATCTACAAGGACGGCAAGCTCGTCGCCAAGTGGCGCCGCTCCGCCAAGAACAAGCAGACGGGCGAGTGGCTCGTCGGGGCCGGCGGCGCGTATGAGGAGGGGGTCCAGCGGGAACGGAAGATCGGCGACCAGACCGTCCGTGAACTGCTCGTGGTGAATCAGCCGGACGAGAAGAAGCGGATCACCGGTCAGCTTCTCAACCGCGCATCGGCCGGCATCGACGAATCGGGACCGATCGTTCACTTCCAGTTCAACTCGCGCGGCGGCTTCCTCTTCAGCCAGCTCACGTCGACTCACCTGCCGCGCCAGGGAACGGACTTCAAGACCCGCCTGGCGATCCTGCTGAACGACGAGCTCTATTCGGCACCGACGATCAACTCGACCATCTCCGATTCCGGTCAGATCTCCGGGAGTTTCACGCAGGAGGAAGTGGACAGCCTTGTCAGCGTGCTGAACGCCGGGGCCCTGACCGTCCCGCTCAAGCGGCAGCCGGTCAACGAGTACACCGTCAGCCCGCTCCTGGGCGTCGACATCCAGCAGAAGGGACTGCGGGCGATCGTCATTTCGGTCATCGGCGTCGTCCTCGTGACGGCGCTCTACTACCGGGCGGCCGGGGTGATCGCCGACATCTGCCTCATCCTGAACCTCACGATCCTGCTCGGAGCGATGGCGGTCATCGATGCGACGTTCACGCTCCCCGGGCTGGCTGGTATCGCGCTGACGCTCGGTATGGCGATCGACGCCAACGTGCTGATTTACGAGCGAATGAGAGAGGAACTCGCCAAGGGGGCGAGCTTCCG
>JAEYWB010000660.1 GCA_023429275.1 Planctomycetota bacterium | reverse complement strand
CCGCCCGGTGAAAGATCTCGACATCCGGGAGGAACTCGTTCGTCAGCGGCCCCCCCTTCTGCCGGAGCTGCTGGAGCTTCTGGCCGAGTGCGTCCCGCTTTTCCTCGAGCGACTTCCTGACCGCGGGGTCGAGATCGACACCCGCCGGAGGAATCGGCCGGACGTTTTCGACAAGGTTGTCGGCAGGACCATCGGCCATCCCGGCGACAGGGCAGAGACAGACCAGCAGCGCGAAGTTCCGAGCGAATCGTTTCATGTCGACTCCAGTAAGTAGCCATCTCGCTCCGCCGAGATGAGCGAGTTCACGGCCGAGGGCTGGTTCTCCGGGCGGCGCCCGCAACACGTCCAGCGGCTCTTCAGCCAGTCCACTTTCCATCGCGGGGTTTGATCGATCGCCCCGCGCCTGCTCGCTCCTCTCGCGGAGCGAGAGGACTACTTTGCAAACAACGGGCTCTTTTCGTCGCCGCGGGCGATGACGTACGAGATCAGGTCGAGGATCTCCTCACCCGTCAGCTTGTCGAGCAGCCCCTTGGGCATGATCGACACCGGCGACTTCTGGCGGTCCTCGATCTCCGACTTCCTGATCACCAGCGGGGCGGTCTTCGCCAGCGGGTTCTCGATGATCTTGAGCGAGTCCCCCGTCTCTTCGAGGACCATCCCGGTCACGACCTTCCCCTCCTTGGTCTCGATCACCCAGGAGACGTACTTGTCGTCGATCTTCAGTGACGGATCGAGAATGTGCTTCAGCACATCGATCCGCGTGTACTTCGGATCGAGCTTCGTCAGGTCCTGTCCGATCTCCTGCCCGGCCCCGCCGAGCTTGTGGCAGGCGACGCAGTTGGCGACCGTGAAGAGCTGCTTCGCGTTGCCGAAGTTCCGGCCCCCCTGCAGCTCCTCGACCAGCGGCGCGAGTTCATCGAGCGTCCACTCCTTTCGCGGACGGGCGAGCTTGAGGAGCGAGTCGACCGGTTGGAGCTTGTTTGCCGCGAGATACCCCGCCTGATCCGCCTCGTAGGCGTCGAGATCTCCTACGACGTACAGCGCGCCGAACATTCGCCGCCAGTGACCGGGGTAGGTGCAGACATAAGGATAGACTCCGGGCTTCGTCGGCGCCGTCCAGCTCAGCTTCTGGCTCTGGCGGGGCTGGAGCAACTGACTCGCCAGAAGGATCCGGTTGGTGCCGGTCGGAACGTACTGCCGCTCGACCGCCCCCGGCTGCTGGGCCTGGGCCTCTGCGAGCTCACCGACTTCCTGGAGGCCGCCCGGCTGCAGGATGACGAAGTTGTGGGGCATGATGTCGGAGTTCTCGAAGACGAACTCGACCGGCTTCCCCGCCTGAACGGCGATCCGCTCCTTGTCGTAGACCATCTGGTGCGGCACGACGCCGAGGCGGATGACCCGCACGCCGAGCTCCGCCAGGTGCTGCCGCGTCGCCTTCGCCTTCTCGGCGGGGAGGAACGTGGCGAGCGAGTAGGCGAACTGCATCGCATCGAGCGCCTGCTGCGACGTCCTGTCGGCCGGCGGCAGCTTCTCGAGAGCGGAGACGACGTTCTCCAGGAGCGCCGGCGCCTCTTCAGCGGGCCACTCCTTCACCGGGATCCGGAGGAGCGACTGGATCGCGGCGGCCCGGTCGGGCGTCCCTTTCAGGAATGGAGCGAGGAGCTTGAACGTCTGCGTCTCCTGCCCGCGGACATAGGTCAAGGCGTTCATGGCGGCGCGGCGGACGATCGATTCCGCTCCGCCCCCCTCGACCTCGAACTTCGATGCCAGCCGGGGCTCCGGCTGATCGACTTTCCGATAGATCTCCTCGCGCGTGCCGTCGAGAATCTTCAGCGTAAACCCCTTGAGCCGGCTCTCGAGGCCATCGGCCCGGTTGTAGATGACGATCTGTTCGATCGGATACTCCGCGCCGAGATCGAGCTCCCACCAGGGATTACGACCGTCTTCCGGCGTGTGGGTCTGGCCCCCTCCGCCAAATGACGGGTTCTTGTTGCCGTCGATCGCCCGGCTTGCGGCCCCCCCGTGGGCAGTCGCGTTCTGCGTCGCGGTCCCCTGGCGGGCGAGGTTGACCCCGTCGCCGAACACTTCGACTTCAGCGAGAGTCAGCGTCCCGCGCCGCGGCAGCTCGATCCGGACATACCGGCCCATCGACCCCGCGGCCTTTCCCCCCGGCCCGGCGAGGTTCGCCGGCAGCTTCTCGAGGAGCGGGACGACCTTCGGGTAAAGAGCCGCCTTGACGCTCGGATCGACGATGATCGGCATCGCCGCGAGCAGGTCGCGGAGGCCCTTGGCCGACTGGCTGGCGAGTTCCCAGGCGGGATCGACCGAGCCGTCGGCGGCGATCCGGGCGACGAACCCGAGCTGCCGCGTGATCGGCAGCTTGCCGTTCTTGACCATCTCATCGATCTGTCGGGAGATCTGCTGGAGATCGCCGCGCGGCGCGCTCGTCAGGAGGCGGATCAGGTCAAAGATCACGCTTTCCGTCTGGGCGCTCTCCGCGGCGTCCTGCGCGAGAATCGTGTTCGCCAGGACAACGAGCGGCGGCGTGCTGTCGAGTTTCGCGAGCGTCTCGAGCGCTTCACGGCGGACCTCGTCCCGGATGCCGGGACGGAACAGCAGTTCGAGGCAGACACCCCGCGTCCGCTCCATCTTCAGCAGCTCGTCGGTGCTCGTGTTCCGCACCAGGAACCGCAGGCCGGCGTCGCTCTTGAGGGCGATCGGCTTCTTCTCGGCCATCGCCTTCTTCCAGATCGGGGCGAGCGTCTTCATCGTTTCGGCCCGGACGTACTCGAGGGCATTGTCCATCGGCTTTTCGGCCGCGACGATCGGGATCTCGATCGCCTCGGGAAAGTTGAAGAAGCTGGCGAGGCGGACCGCTTCGAGGCGAACCCGCGGGTGTTCGTCCTCGGCCATCTTGCGGGCGAGCTCGAACGCGTTCGGAATGCGGTCGAGCCAGTAGCAGAGGACGCGGCCGGCCGCCGCACGGGCGTGGAACTCCTTCGAGCCGAGCATCCGCTCGAGGAGTTCGCGATTGACGACGTCGTGGTGCTGGTGCATCCACAGCGCCTCCATCATGTGATGCTCGTACTGCGGGTCGGCGGTATCGAGCTTCTTCGTCCAGGCCGTCACCGCCGCGAGGACTTCGTCGCTCGGCCGGGCGCTCAGCTCGGTCTTCGCCCGGTAGCGGACGCGGTCTTCGGGAGATTCCAGCAGCTTCACGAGGTCGGCGATCGGCGCGCCGGCGATCTTCGCGGGCTTCACCAGCTCGCGGCCTTCGTACGTCACGCGGTAGACGCGGCCGTA
>JAEYWB010000648.1 GCA_023429275.1 Planctomycetota bacterium | reverse complement strand
CCACCGGCCGCGGATCCGGAAGCCACGGCGGTAGCTTCCGCTCGTCGCCAGCCCCTGGCCGGAGAGGAACACCGCTCCGATCGGCCGCGCGTTGACCGCGTCGTTCTTGGGGTCGGCGATCGCGACTTGCTCGACGAGCGTCCCGGCGGCCCGCGTGTCGCCGCCGATCGCGACGAGCGCCCCCTGGACGTCATCCCCCTTGAGAGCCTCGGCGCAGGCATGGTCGACGATCATCCCCTTGCCGATCGCGTTGAAGCTGAGGGGGAGGTCTCCCGTCCGACTCACGCGGTTGCCCGACGGTTCCAGCCGCCACTGTGGCTGATGCAGACGGGCCGCTGCGGCCCGGAGGGAATCATCGCTCGGCGCGGTTCCGGTCTTCTCGGCCCCCCGCCAGAGCTGGGAAAGGCTTTCGACCGCAGGGTTGTACGCCCCGCCGGTCGCCTCGCGCCAGCGGTCGCTGGCGCGGAGCAGATCGACTAGTTCCGACGAGAGAGTCGATGACTCCCCGACCTGGGCCTGCCAGCGGCTGAGCTCGCTCGTGGGGTCGTAGCTGCTGACGATTCTTGCCAGTCGCTCGATCTCGGTGACGGCGCGCTGTTCAGCCGCCTCGGCGGCTGCGGCGTGATCCGCCACGATGCGGACTTCGAGCGATGTCCCGAGGACGTGCTCGCGATGGAAGGTGAACGTCTCCGCAATCACGGTCTGGGTCGAGACGGCCGCAACGCCGCAGACGACCGCCGTGCGGACCATCAGGGACAGGGAACGCATGAAATCTCCGGAGGGGTAGGTGTCGTTGATTCGGCCTGGCTGTGGGGGCGATTCGACGTTGCGGAACACAGGTTTTGCCACAGAGGACTCAGAGGGCTCTCTGTGGTCTCTGTGACCTCTGTGGCAGATTTCCGTTGCTACCGATCGAGCGTGCCAGCGGAGCGCGGCTGGCACTTGATCGTCCCGATTGCCGCGACGCGCTCCGCTGGCGCGTCGCGGCTAAACGGTTTTCTCATCAGTTGGCGGGACGTGCGGGTGCGCCCTCAGGGCGTTCGCCACCGCCGCGGCGGCCGGGCCGCTCTCCGCCGCCTCGCGTCGGGCGCTCGGCGGCGCGGGACTCGAACCAGGTCTCCAGCTCCTTCTTGTCGAGCTTCCCATCCTTGTTCGTGTCGATCTTCTCGATGTTCGCCTTGAGCCGCTCGGGGATCTCATTCTCCGTCAGCGAGTCGTCCTTGTTCTTGTCGTTCTCTTCCAGAACCCGGTTCGCCATCCGGGCCGGGTTGCCGAAACCGCCCCCGGCCGTGAACGGACCAGCAGCGCTTTCCCTCTCCTCACGGCCGGCCGAGGCGGTGAGCTCCTCCTTCGTGACGAAGCCATCCTTGTTCGCATCGGCCCGATCAATCAGCGGGCGGAACCGCTCGCCGACTTCCTCCTTCGTGAGTTTGCCGTCCTTGTCCTTGTCCATTCTCATCAGGCGGGCGACGACCTCGGCACTGTTCCCTCCGGTGCTCCCGCCGGCATCCATCCGCGAAGGTTCCGGACCGTAGTCGGGCGACTGCGGCGCGGGATCGAGGAGCGCGAAGTGGGCGAGCCCCGTCTTTTCGGAATCGAGCCCGTAAAACAGCAGGCGGTCGTGATACTCGACCATCGTCCGTGAAGCGGCATCGAACGGCAGCTTGTCGAACGCAACGCTCCAGGTCCCGGACTTCGGATCGTAGACCTCGACGCTCTCGACCTTCTGGAAGTGCCCGTCGACATGGGCGAACCCGCCCGAGAGGTACAGCTTTCCGCCGGCCGAGGCGAGGCTCGGGAAGACTCGCGAGACGCCGGGCGAGGGGATCGTCGACCAGCTCCTCGCGGCGAAATTGTAGACGTCGACCTTGTCGACGACCTTCTGTCCGGCTCCAAGACCGCCGACCGCGTACATTCTGCCGCCGAGGACCGCCGCTCCGAACGAGCGACGCGGCGTCGGAATCGCCCCCTCGGTGACGACCTGTGCGGGCTCGTCGAGCGAGCCTGCCCAGCGCAGCGTGTCGGAGATCAGTCCCCCGCCGTGTCCGGTCACCTGGCTGCCGCCGAAGATCCAGGCCGCGTCGTTGTGCGGGACAACCGAGAACATCGACCGCGGAGTCGGGAGATGACCGGTCTCATCCGTCCAGGCCTTGCTCCGGAGGCGATACCGGAAGATCGTGTCGGCCGACTGATACTTCTCACCCGGGTTCGCAATCCCTCCGAGCAGGTAGATCGACTGGTCGATCCGCTCGCCCGCGAGAAACGCGGCACCGCTCTGCACCGCCTGGGGGAGCGGAGGGAGCGTCTCGACCGTCCGGGTCGCGAGGTCCAGCCGGTACGCCTCGCCGACAATCGCCTCCTTCGAGAAATCGTGCGGGTTGCGGCTCGCATTCCCGCCGAAGGCGTAGAGCGAGTTGCCGTTCAGCAGGGTGATCTGTCCCTGGACGACCTTCGCGTCCGCTCCGAGGGGCATCGTCCATTCCGCCAGCTTCGGCGCGTGCTTCGAGTCGTCGCTCAGCGTGAGCGCCTCGATCGTCGGCACATAGGCGCTGCGGGAGATCCCGGCGACGGCGAAGAGAGTCTTGTCATCGCCATGCTCGCTCGCGACGAGTCGGAGAAAGCTGCGGGGGTAGAGAAGCCGTCCTCCGGCGACCCACTCCATCGCCTTCTCGTCGAGCCAGTAAAGGATTCCGTCGGTCCCGGTGAAGCAGAGCTTCCCGCCGCTGCTGAAGGCCGAGATCGCGAACGCCGCGAACTGCGACCTTCCCTTCACGTTCGGCCCCTCGGTCCACTTGTCGGTCGCGGGGTCGTACGCGTGGACTTCGGGCGTGATCTGGTTTTCGCGCGTCATCCCGCCAAGGACCCACACCTTGCCGCCGTGCGCGGCGACCGCGAGCGCCCGCTTGACGAACGGGGGCCTCGCGATCGGCTTCCACTCCCCCTTCTCGTTCGCGAGATCGAACACGAGGGCGTCTTCGTGCCAGGGGGCGTCCATGATGTTCGTCCCCTGCAGGTCCCACCCGCCGACGACATACACC
>JAEYWB010000602.1 GCA_023429275.1 Planctomycetota bacterium | reverse complement strand
TCTCGGGCCTACGCGGGCTAAACCGCGGCCCGCTTCCCCGTCCCGTCCCGTTCGATGTGCTCCATCCCGCAGCCGCCGGCTGTCGGGAGCATCTTGTGGGGGCTGCAGCGGCCGTCGGGGTTGAAGGCTTTCCGCAGGTCCTCCATGACGGCGATGTCCGTCCGGGTGAACAGGAACTGCCGCGGGCCGTCGTGGACGTGCGCCGCTCCTGCCGTACCGCACTCCGACGGCTCGGGAGGGCACATGAAGCTGATCTTCTCGACGCCGATGCCGTGCTCGCCCGTCACGCTTCCGCCGAGCTCGATGCACTTGGCGAGGATCGCGTCACCCGCCTCGACGACGCGGCGCGTCTGTTCCTGGTCCCGCTCGTCGAACAGGAGGATCGGGTGGATATTCCCGTCTCCCGCGTGGAAGACGTTCACGATCCGGATGCCGTACTTCTCGCTCGTCGCGGTGATGAACTCGAGGATCTCGGGGAGCTTCGTCCGCGGGACGACGCCGTCCTGCGTGCAGTAGCTCGGGCTCAGGCGGCCGATCGCGCCGAACGCCTGCTTTCGGCACTTCCAGAGGAGCATCCGCTCCGACGGCGTATTGGCCGCACGGACTTCACGGGCTCCCGCCTTCTGGCAGAGTTCGACGATCTTGCGGGCCTCCTCGTCGACGCCGACTTCCAGACCGTCGACTTCGATCAGCAGGACCGCCCCGGCGTCGAGCGGGAAGCCGAAGTGGAACGCCGCCTCCAGTGCACCGACGATCCCCTGGTCCATCATCTCGAGAGCCGCGGGGACGATCCCAGCGCCGATGATCGCGCTGATCGCCTCGGTCGCAGCGCGGACGCTCTCGAACACGCCGAGCATCGTCCGGTAGGCGGCGGGGTCGCGCGTCAGCCTGACCCAGACCTTCGTGCAGATGCCGAAGGTCCCCTCGCTTCCGACGAACAGCCCGGTCAGGTCGTAGCCGGGGTTCTCCTCGCACGGGCCGCCGAGCTGGACCACTTCGCCATCGGGAAGGACGACTTCCGCCCCGAGGACGTGATTGACGGTGACACCGTACTTGAGGGTGTGCGGGCCGCCGGAGTTGGTCGCAACATTCCCGCCGATCGTGCAGGCCCCCTGGCTCGACGGGTCGGGGGCATAGTGATAGCCGGTTCCCTTGAGGCGATTCGTCAGGTGGACGTTGACGAGCCCGGGCTCGACGACGGCGTACCGATCCCGCAGGTTGACCTCGACGATCCGCCGCATCCGCGTCAGGCAGATCATGACGCCGCCACCGACCGGGAGCGTCCCGCCGGCGAGGCTCGTTCCCGCCCCGCGGGGGACGAACGGCACGCTGTGGGCGTTGCAGGCCCGGACGATCCGCACGACCTCGTCCGTCGTGGTCGGGAAGACCACGACGTCGGGAGCCTTCTTCTCGACGACGTAGCCATCGCACTCGTAGACCAGCAGCTCATCGGCCCGGCCGATCAGGCCTTCGGCACCGACGATCTCCCGAAGCTCTCCCAGCAGCGTCTCCACTCGCGTCTCCCGATCCATTCTCTCTTGCCTGCGGCCCACAGCCTACAGCCCACAGCCGCCTTCGGGCGAGCATTCCCCGATCGATTCGCAACAGATCGTCCCGCGCCTGCCGGCTTTCACCCTTGCAGCCGGAGTTCCCGGTGACGACAAATCGCCCGTCTCTATTCAGGAGCGGCGGATGCGGCGGTCCCTGGTTGGTCTGAGTCTCATTGGGCGGGTCCTGTTTGCCCTGGTCTTCCTGGCTGCGGCCGCGACCGGTGCCGACGATTCCCTCGAAAGAGTCAAGAAGAGCGGAAAGCTTGTCTGGGGGCCGACCAGGAGGGGGGAGGGCCGTTCGTCTATGCCAAGGATGACGACCCGAACAAGCTGATCGGCTTCGAAGTCGAACTGGCCGACCTGATCGCCGCCAAACTCGGGGTGAAGGCGGAGTTCAAGCAGGGGCAATGGGAGAAGCTGCCGGACATCCTCGACCGGGGCGACATCGACATCGTCCTCAACGGCTACGAGTGGTCGCCGGAGCGGGCGGAACGGTATGCCAGCACGCGGCCGTACTACATCTACGAGCTTCAGCTGCTGGCCAGGAAGGACGATGCGACGCTGAATGACTGGCCGGACCTCGAGAAGGAGGTTGACGGCGAGAAGCGGCGGGTCGTGGTCCTGGGGGGCTCGGCGGCCGAGGCGTACATCCAGGAGCATCTCGGCGAGAAGGTCGAGATCGTCCGGATCGACGGAATCACCGACGCCATGCGGGCGGTCGAGCTCCACTCGGACGGCATCGACGCCAACCTTCAGGATTCGCCGATCGTGACGTTCTACCTCCAGGGGGGCTTTCCGGGCCTCAAGAAGGTCGGCCGGCCGGTCGGCAAGAACTACTACGTGGCGCTCGCCCGCAAGGAGGATGTCGCCCTCCGGGACCGGATCAACGAGATCATCCTCGAGGCGAGGAATAACGGCAGCCTGCGAAAGATCTACGACAAGTACGGACTGTGGAACATCACGCAGGAGACTGAAGCGCTCGAGATCGACCCCGGTAAAACCAACGCCCCGAATGCCTTTCAGGCGACCCGCGGCTGGCCGGTGATCCGGAAGTACACGCCGTTCCTGCTCCGCGCGGCGGGCGTGACGGTGATGCTGTCGATTACGGCGATGCCGCTGGCGATCCTCGCCGGCATGCTCATCGCGATCTGCCGACTCTACGGTCCCCCGCCGCTGCGATGGCTGGGGACGCTGTACGTCGAGATCGTCCGCGGGACGCCGCTGGTCCTGCAGCTCTACACGATTTTCTTCCTGCTGCCGGAGATCGGCATTCGTCTGAGCGCCTTCACGGCGTCGGTCCTCGGCCTGGCGATCAACTACTCGGCGTATGAAGCGGAAATCTATCGCGCGGGGATGCAGGCGATCCCCAAGGGGCAGTGGGAAGCCGCGACCTCGCTCGGTATGAGCC
>JAEYWB010000598.1 GCA_023429275.1 Planctomycetota bacterium | reverse complement strand
AGGTTCCACTCGGGGCCGGGGCACGCCGGCCGGTCCGGGCCAATCATCGTCAGCCTTGCCAGTGTGACGTTCCCGCGGCCCGTGAGCTATCCTGCCCGGCCAGTTTGCCCTCGTCGGGTGCATCCGTCGTTTGGTGGTGGTTCATAGGGTTCCGGCCTTGAGCGGTCCGCGTTCAGCAGTCAGCGATGGCGATGCGCTGAAAGCTGACGGCTGTCCGCTCATCGGGACAGGAGATCACACCAACTCCAGAATGCACCGGCCTTCATCCCTGGAGTGCCCCATGGTGCGGTCCGCCGTCACGATCAGCCTCGTCTCCGAAGCCCGCGGCGGTCCGTTCGTCTATTGGGACGACCTTCCCGCGGCAGTCAGAAGGGCGGCGGAACTCGGCTTCGATGCCGTCGAACTTTTCGCTCCAGGCCCGAAGGCGGTCGAGGAAGGCACACTCCGGACGATGCTTGCCGATAGCGGCCTCGAGCTCGCGGCGGTCGGAACCGGCGCGGGCTGGGTGATCCACAAGCTGAGCCTGACCGACGCCGATCCGGCCGTGCGGAAGAAGGCGCGGGAATTCGTCCGCTCGATGATCGACTTCGGCGGGCCGCATGGAGCTCCGGCGATCATCGGCTCGATGCAGGGGAGGTGGCAGGGGACCGTGACGAAAGAGGAGGCCCTCGGGCATCTCGGCGAGGCTCTCGTGGAGCTGGGGGATCACGCCCGGCAATACGGCGTGCCGCTGATTTATGAGCCGCTGAATCGATACGAAACGAACCTGTGCAACACCCAGGCAGACGGCGTCGCCCTGCTCGCGCGGCACAGCGGCCTCAACGTCCGCCTGCTGGCGGACCTGTTCCACATGAACATCGAAGAGAAGTCTCTGTCGCAGGGGCTTCGCGACGGTGGTGCCCGGATCGGCCACGTTCATTTCGTCGATTCCAACCGCCGGCCCGCCGGAGGAGGGGATCTCGACTTTGGCCGGGTTGCCGCGACACTCCGCGAGATCGGCTACGACGGCTACGCCTCGGCCGAAGCGTTTCCGCTGCCCGATTCGGACACGGCGGCCCGGATGACGATCGACGCGTTCCGCCAGTTCTTCGGGCCGCCACCGACGGCCTGAAGCTCACCTCGCGTCCCCCTCGGACGCCCGGCCACAAAAAAACCGAAGGCATGCGAGCATGCCTTCGGGGAAGGTGAAGTCGGCAACAGGCCGTCGAGTTCGGCAGAACAGCCGTTACCCGCCGGCAGGCATTTTCTGTGGAACGGGCACGGCCGGGTCCTTCCACTGGAACCGGGTGGCAATGACCGCCTTCGCCAGCTTCAGGAGGAGGGCGCGATCGACGTGCGGGCAGGGGAGATGCGGCGCCGCGAGACGCGTGTTGGTCGTGTCGTACTCCGGATCGTCCCGCCAGTACGAGTTGTAAACCTGCATGTGCTCGCGGAACAGCTCTTCCGCCTCGTGACGATCGTGCGTCAGCTGCACGTCGGATCCCATGAACTCGACGCCGTAGAAACCGATCGAAGCTTCAAGAGCGTCCCGCATCAGGCGAGTCGTGGCGGGGACACGCGGGGTCAGGTGGTACGTCTTCCCGTGGTTCTCGGGATGCGTGATGATCCACGTCATGACTTCCGAGACCCAGTCGACCGGAACGAGGTTCTTCCGTTCGGTTCCGTCGAGGTCGAACTTGATGAGGCTCGCCGAAACAAGCCCCGTTTCGTCCGGGATACCCATCTGCGAGATGATCGTGTACGCGATCTGGAGCATCGCGTAGAAGTTGTGATAGGTCGTCGTCATCCCGGTCTGGCTGTCACCGATGATGATCCCGGGACGGAAGACCGTGAGCGACTCGAGGAAGTCCGCCTGGCGGACGATCTCTTCCGCTTCGACCTTGCTCTCCTCGTAGCAGTTGGCGAACTCCTGCCCGACGTTCAGTTCGTTCTCGAAGCAGAGCCCCGTCCGCTTGCCGGCGACGTAGGCGGTCGAGACCTGGAAGAACCGGTGGATCCCCGCCTGGCGGCAGAAGTCGAGGACGTTCCGCGTTCCGTCCACGTTCGACCGGTAGGGCTCGGCATGCCGTCCGGTGGTCACGAAGGCGAGGCTGGCTGCGTTGTGGAGCAGGCTGTCGCAGTTTTCGGCCGCCCACTTGATCTGCTCGGCCGGGAGACCGAAGTCAGGCTGATTGATGTCACCTTCCAGGATGACGGGACGGGGAAGGCTCCGGCCGAGCCGTTCTTCCCAGGACCGCATCGCGGCTTCAATCCGGACGTAGGGAGACTTCTTGCGGCTGGGTCGGACGAGCACCGCGAGCGGGACGTCCGCATCCATCAGGTCTCTCATCAGATACCGTCCGAGGAGTCCTGTCGCACCGGTCAGAAGCGTGTAACCCATTCTGTTTTTTCTCTACTGATTGCGGATCAATTCCCGGTCTCGCAGGCTGGCGCCTGGAATGCGTCCGATCATTCCGATCCACCACTCAAAAGAGCGGCGACACAATTCCAGCCAGCCAACAACTGGACCACGCGATGCGGTGGTCCGACCGTTTCGGAAGAGCCACGTAGGGGATGCCGCCATGACTCAAGGTCACGGCCATTTCACCCCCCGAAGGAGGTGAAGTGCCTCTCCGATATCTCACTCCTACGACCCAATTCGCAGGTGTGACGACGATCCCCCATCGTAATCCGACGGGATGGAACACTCAACAGCCTCTCGGATTGCAGGCGTCCACGTCCCCAGAATCAGGAATGTGAACACCCGACCACTCATCCAAGTGCGGGTCGCTGGGAAGTATGTCGGCAACCGATCGCGTGTTCCCAACCCCTACGAAGACCGTTTCTCAGAATTCACCGGCATTTTCTGCGGTCGAACCACAAGGAGGGATTGGGCG
>JAEYWB010000586.1 GCA_023429275.1 Planctomycetota bacterium | reverse complement strand
GTTCGCCATCGGTCCCCGGCAGCAGGAGGCGTTCGCCGATCAGGACGTTCTGGGTCCGGTAGCACATCGGGACAGCCCGTCCGCCGAGGCTGCGGATCTCGTCGACGAGCGATTCGCAGATCTCTTCGGCCAGGACACGCGAGACGATCTCGAGCGTCGCCTCGTCGGTGTACCGGCGGCCCTGGACGAACCGCGGTTCAATCCCCGACTCGGCCATCGCCTTGCTGATGGACTTGCCGCCGCCGTGGATCAGGATCGGCCGCATCCCGACCGCTTCCATGAAGACCACGTCCGCCAGGCAACGGCGGACTCCCTCGGGGTCTTCCAGCGCGCTCCCGCCGAGCTTGATGACGACGTACCGGTCGCGGAACTCACGAATCCAGCCGAGCGCCTCGACGAGGGTTTGGGCTTTCTTGATCGCTTCTTCCACGGGGGAGGTCCTCGGCAAGTGGAAACGACGGAGAGGGGATGGTGATTGGGGAGCTGACTTAAGACCATTTTGCCACAGAGAGCACAGAGGACTCAGAGAGCTCTCTGTGACCTCTGTCGCAAATCTCAGCCGCTGCAGAACAACGACCTGGCAACGCTTGGACCGCGCTCCGCTGGCGCGTCGCGGTTAAACGGATCACTCGAGGGATGGGTCAGGCGATCCGCAGGAACTTCGAGATCGCGTCGAGCCCTTCCTTGAGGTTCTCGATGTTCGTCGCGAACGACAGCCGCAGGTATCCCGGAGCGCCGAACGCGTCCCCCGAGACGAGGGCGACGTGGGCGTCCTCGAGGAGCAGGTCGTTGAACTCCGTCGCGTTCCTGGCGGTCCGGCCGCTCGACCCGAGTGGCTTGCCGTAGTAGCTCTCGACGTTGAAGAATGCGTAGAACGCGCCGCCGGGGCTCGCGAAGCTGAGGCCGGGCATCTCCTTCAGGCGGCCGAGGACGTACTCCCGCCGCTTGATGAACTCGGCATGCATGCTGGCAATCGAGTCCTGCGGGCCGGTCAGCGCCGCGACCGACGCGTACTGGCTGATACTGCACGGGTTCGAGGTCTGCTGGCTCTGCAGGTTGTCGATCCCCTTCGAGACGTCGAGCGGAGCGATCGACCAGCCGATCCGCCAGCCGGTCATCGCGTAAGCCTTGCTGACGCCGCTGACGATGATCGTCCGCTTTGCGACCTCGGGGCCGAACGAAGCGAAGCAGCGGAACTCCGAGTCGCCGTAGATCAGCTTCTCATAGATCTCGTCGGAGAGGACCGGGATATCCCGCTCGACGGCGACCTTCGCGAGACCTTCGAGGGTCTTGACCGGGTAAGCCGCACCCGTCGGGTTGCAGGGGTTGTTGAGCATCAGCAGCCTCGTGTAGGGCGTGATCGCCTTCGAGAACTGCTCGGGCGTGAGGCACCAGCCGCTCTCCTGCGTCGTCGAAACGAGGACGGGGGTCGCCCCGGTCAGCTCCACGAGTGCGCTGTAGCTCACCCAGTAGGGGGTCGGAATGATGACTTCGTCCCCCGGACCGCACAGCGTCGCGAGGACGTTGTGGATCGCGTGCTTGGCCCCGTTCGAGATGATGACCTGGGCCGGCTCGAACGTCAGTCCGTAGTCACGCTTGTAGGCCGCGCAGACCGCCTTGCGGAGCTCGGGGATGCCGCTCGAAGGGGTGTAGTGCGTGTGCCCGGCGTTCATCGCATCGATCGCCGCCTTGCGGATGTGCTCGGGCGTATTGAAATCGGGCTCGCCCAGCGTGAAGTCGAGAACCTTGACTCCCTTGGCCTTGAGCACTTTCGCCTTGGCGGCGGCGGCAATCGTGGCGGAGGGCTTCAGGGTCTTGACGTAAGGAGAGAGACGCATCGCAGAAAATCCACGCTCGGGAGCCGACCGGCGGGCGACAAACGCACCGGGGGCCTCACACGAGTCCACGGTTCCAGGTCGGCGGAACGCGAAATCATACGGAGAACCGCGGGAGGATTGAAGGAGATCCGCCAGCCCGGCCGTGACGAGGGGCCCCAGCGGACCTTTTGGGGAACCCCGTCGACAAACTCCGCCCGCGCACAGTCCCGGGAGATGGAGAAACCGTTATTTTCGTTGCGGTTTCTGCTTCCGCAGCCGCATCAGGTAATTCTTCTCCTGAAGTTCGAGCACTTCTTCGGCGGGCTTCCAGGTCATCGACGCATCCATGTAGACCTCGCCGTCCTCCATTTTCATGACAATGCGGCTTTTTGTGACCGTATAGGTTCCCGCCTCGCGCAGGCCGCCGTAGTGCAGAACGCCCCACTTGCCGTCCTTCGTGAACTCGACGTCGGCCGGGTTCATGGCGTCCTTGATCGGTTCCCCCTTCTTCGTCATCGAGAGGAGCTGCCAGTCGGTTCCGGGCAGCGAGGGGAGTGATCCGTCCGCGGCGATCAAGGACGCAGGAACCGCCAGGAAGGCGGTCATGCCGACGAGGAGGCTTCTTCGGGGGAATCGAGTCGACATTGGCAAGCCCTTCAGCAAGGAGTCAGCAGAATCTACGGACCGGGCTCGACAACGTCAGTCCAGGGGGGACGACACTCGCCCCGAATGTCCTGAAAGCCCGCTCCAGGCACAAAACGTGTTCGTGAGTCGGCTGCTATCGCATTCCCAGGAGCAGGCGGGTCTCTTTGTAGCCCGGCGCAGGGTACCCGTAGGCGCTCGCGGAGACCCGGGCGAGAGCGACGAGCTGGTTCCATCGGAACTTCGGCCGGAGCGACGCGTACTCCTCGGTCACCGTCCGGTAGTACTTCTCGGCATGGAGGGCTCCGTCCTCGCTCATCGCATATCTCCGCATCAGGTCGAACACCGCCCCCGGGCTCAAGCTGACCTCCCCGAAGCGATGAATCGCGGCGGCGGCCCCCTTCTGGTCATTCTTCCGGATCGCCTCGTCCGCCAGGACGATCAGCCGCGCGGGATCGCTGGACTCGATCTTCTGGACGTCTTCCCGGTGCGGGAGCGGCTCATGATCGAGGAACCGCTCGCCGTTCGTCCCGGGGAGGATGCGATCGCGCGAAACCTGGTAGGCCGCGAGGATCGCCACGGCGAACTGGTTGCGGCCGTTGGCGACACGGGCGATGTTCCGCCAGGCGTTGACGGCGTCGCAGCAGTGAAGGCCGATCGAATCACCGTGGACG
>JAEYWB010000123.1 GCA_023429275.1 Planctomycetota bacterium | reverse complement strand
AGGCCACCCTGGCGACGATCAGCCGGTCGACCCCCGAGCCGACCTATGATTCGGCCGATTCCCTCTGGCCGGCCATCTCCCGCCGGCTGCCGCACCGCCCCCGCAAGAAGCCGGACCTGGCGTGGCGAAAGTGGCTCCCCTCGATCGCGGCAACGGTCGTCGCCGCCGGAGTCATGGTGGCGGTTGTGGTCATGGCCCCGCCGGCAAACCGGGAGGCGATTTCGGATCCGACGCCGCGCGGCATGGGGCTCGGCGGTGCGAACGCCCTCGAGACGCTCCGCGATCAGTCCAAGCCGAATACCGAGCGCAAGCGGCATTCGAACCCGATCACGCGGCCCGCGTATGAGACGGCGGAATAGGCGGCAGGAATCAGGATCCAGGAGTTAGGAGTTAGGAGTTAGGAGTTAGGAGTTAGGAAAGGCAACCAACGCGGAGCCAGCGTCGAAGGGGCTCTTCCTAGATCCTAACTCCTAGATCCTGAATCCCAGCTCCTAATCCCCCTCATCCTCTGCAAGCCGCTCGATGATCGGTGGCAGGAAGGCCCCGAGGCGTCGGGCGGACGTCTGGGCGATCTCCCGCAGTCTCAGCAGGTCCTTGTAGCTCGAGAACCGCTTCCACAGCGATCCGAGGACCGCTCCCGCCCGCAGAACGCCGGTCTTGCCGAAGATCGTGAGGATCTCCGGCGGAAGGTCTTCGCTCAGATCATCGCTGACGCAGCGGATCGCCAGGAAACGCGTCTTGCGGGCCGCACAGACCTTCGCGACCGCGAACGACTCCATGTCGACCGCGATCGCTCCCGTTCGTTCCGCAAGCTCCTTCTTTTCGGCGATGGTCCGGACGATCTCCTTCGTCTGAAGAAACTTTCCGACGTGCAGGCCGCGATCCGGGTCCGCCGGCATCTTCAGGTCGATGTCGAGCGTCTCGGTCCCATCCGTCACGGCACTGGCGACGACGATATCTCCCTTGCGGGTTTCGGCGACCAGCCCCCCGCTGAAGCCGACCGAGAGAACCCAGCGCGGCTCATGCGCGTCGAGCAGCGCCTGCGCGGCCCGATCCGCCCTCCTGGGGCCCGGTCCCGACTCGACCACGGCGATCCGGGTGTCGTCGTACATCACGCCGCGGAAGACGAACTCGCCACCGCTGTAGCGTCGCAACGGGAGGCATCGCTCGAGAAACGGAGCGACCTCCATATGAAGCGCCGCGATGAGGCCGATCTGAGCCCGGGCCGCACTGATCGTCTGCGCCACGTCCTCTTCGTCCGTGACCGGCGGTGTCGGGCTGGAAGAGGTCGAATCGCTGCTCAAGTGACCGCTCATGGATGACGTAGGGGATCGGGCGGCGACGCGAAGCCGCCATCGGGAGATTGTATCCGGACCAACCGACATTCAATGACCACGTCGGGCCGATCCGCCGACAGACCGGGACCGGAGGTCATTACCATCAGATCTTCTTTTCCGGAGCCGGCCCCGGTTCCGCAACCGTCTCGGGGCTCTCCAGTCCTGCCGCCCAGGAGAGTCCATTGATCAGGAGCCGCCGGAACTCGGCATTCTTAAAATCGTCTTCATTCCCGAGCGACGTGTACATCGATCGCCCGCCGTCCGCGCGACGGAACGTCCATGCGACCGGCTCGGGAGGAGCCCCTTCGATCTGCCCGATCAGCAACGGAGTCGCACCGGAGGCGAGCGGCGAGACCTTGTAGAGCGAGGCAGTCGACGAGAAGGGCTTCAGCCCCTTGAGCAGCGCCGGCATATCCCCTGATGTCCCGGCCGGCAGGGCAATCGCCGACGCCTTCCCCACGGGATGGTGGTTCGTGTAGTGCCCGCCGAAGACCTGGGCGTCCCACTCCGGCCAGTCTCGAAATCCTTCGGGAACCGGGCCGGTCCTCAGCGACCAGGCGTGACTGGCGGTGCGGATTCCAACGACCGGCTTTCCCTGGGCGACATGGTCCCGGAGCACCTTGATCGCCTCAGGCCGCAGGACGCGCCGCCTTGCACTGACGAGAAGGACGTCGGCTTCGCGGACAAGGTCGATCCCCGGAATCTCGTTCCGCTCGGCGTCGCTTCCGAAGACGAAGCTGACGCGAAAAGCCTTGCCGAGGTAGTCGTCGGCGAACCGCGGCAAGGTCCGCTCGGTCTTGTACTCATCCTCCGCGACGACGGCGACGACGTGCGGCCGCTTGTCGTTCTTGAAGCGAAGCGGCGCCCCCCCGATCACCTGGTCGCTCGTGATCGTCGGAGCGACGTACTTCTCAATGTGCTCGACGATCCGGTCGGTCCCGGTGAAGTGGCTGACGTACGGCCAGCGGGCGGGGTTGTACATCGTGTCGGTCATGTCGCGCATCAGGACGACATGCCGGCCGTTCTTCGCCATCTGCCGCAGGCCGAACGGTCGGCCCAGGACGCACATGTTCGTGTGGACTCCCGCCAGGATGACGTTGCGGATCCCGCGGGCGTCCAGAATGCTCCAGACCTCGTCCCCCTTGTCGGAGATGTAGTCCTTCTGGTCATCAATCCGGATCACCGCCATCTGCTGTTTCCAGGGGAGCTTGGGGTTCCGCCCCATCGCGGCAAGTTTCCGGTGCCACTCGGCGTGCTCCTCGGGCGCGTCATCCTCTCCGCCGTCCGACTGGTCGACGGGGTAGACCCCCTTCTCTTCCGCCGGGATCCGTCGACACCAGCTCGTGATCTCGGCCGGAAGGTTCGCGGATCTGGGTGTCTCGATCGCCCGCCTCCGCGCGGGATGCTCCGCGTAGGCCGCCATGCAGTCGCTCGGGGCGTGAATCACGGTCACCCCCTGCTTCCTCAGGGCCTCGACGACCTCGTTCAGCCGCGGGGCAAGCTCTTCCCCGCGCTGGACCGCGCGAAGGCAGTGGTGGGCGTCCCAGACGTCGCAGAGGATGATGGCGGTCTCGGCCGGCTTCCACGCTTCGGGGGTCGTGCGGATGTGATACCGCCCGCTGCCTGGACTCGTCTCGCTTCGGTCGCGAAGGGTGAACTTCAGATCGTCCGCTCGCGCCGCCACGAAGAGCGATTGTGCGAGAAGGGCGAAGATCACTGCCAGGATTCGCATGGGATTCTCTTGCGAAAGAGGGGAGTCGGAACGCAACCGTCCGCGCTCACAAGCGCGTCTGCGATTGTGGCCGCCCGAACCGTCGACCGCAAACTCAGCAGCCATCTCGCCTGGCGAGATGGCGCCCCCGTCGATCGCAGAATTCGAACGACGGGGGTCGGCGAGTCGGCCACTGGGACTGACATTCGAGCGGCAATACCAGATACTTCTCCCTTCCGCGCCGACCCTGCCCTATCGAACCTCATTTCCCTGTGACGTTTCCTTCCGATACCCCCCTGTTCGACGATGAGGCGGCCGCGCGGTTCGTCTCGCCGGACGACATGCCGGATGACGTCGCACAGGTCTTCCTGGCCCCGATCGCCTTCCGTGATCCGGCGGCGGCGCTTCGTCGTCTCCGGGCCCTCGCACGGACAGGAGAGGAACGGACGGAGTTTGCCCAGGTCCTCCCCCCGCTGCTCTACGCGCTGGCCGATGCCGCCTCCCCCGACGGGTCGCTGATCAACTTCGAGAGATTCGCCAACCAGCACCCGAGCCGCGTCGAATTCTACCGGATGCTCGCCGGGCAGCCGCGAGCGGTCGAGATCCTGGTGAAGCTGTTTGTCGGCAGCCAGTTCCTGACCGAGATCCTGCTGCGGAATCCGAGCTACCTCGACCGGCTGACCCGGCACCAGCGGCTCCCGGAGATCAAGAGCCGCGAACGCTTCGCCGAGGAGGCCCGGAAGAGCTCCGAGGCGGCGACGACGCTCGATGACCGGCTGATGGCGGTCCGCCGCTTCCAGCAGTGGGAGATTCTGCGGCTCGCCGCCTGCGACACCTTCGGCCTGATGGACCTCAAGGCGGTCACGCTGCAGCTTTCGCTCCTCGCGGACGCCATGACGCAGGTCTGCCTCGGCTTCCTGAAGAAGGAACTCGACGTTTCGACGGACGACTTCGTCGTCCTGGCCTTCGGAAAGCTGGGGGGCGAAGAGCTCAACTACAGCTCCGATCTCGACTTCGTCTTCCTCTGCCGCTCGGATGCCGAACGCTACTGGACGATCGGCCAGCGGCTCATCCGGGCGATGACCGAGTCGACCGCATGCGGCTTCCTCTACCGCGTCGATATGCGGCTCCGTCCCTGGGGAAAGTCCGGCCCGCTCGTCTGCACGGTCGATTCGTATCTCGACTATCTGCGGAAGAATGCCCAGCTCTGGGAAAAGCAGGCGCTCCTCAAGGCCCGGCCGATCGCGGGGAACCTGACGCTCGGCTACAAGACGCTGCAGTCGATCGAGAAGATCATCTTCGACGTCGATCCGGACGACGTCCGCGAGAACGTTCGCCAGATGAAGGCGAATATCGAGGAGGCCCTCGAACGTTCCGGCCAGTCCTGGGGCCAGGTCAAGGGGGGCCGCGGAAGCATCCGCGACGTCGAGTTTCTCACGCAGTACCTGCAGCTCGCGTACGGCGGCCGGGAGCTGATGCTGCGGACCAAGGGGACCCTCGACGGCCTCGTGCGGCTGGCGGAGTTCGACTTCCTGCAGGCCGATGAATACCGGCAGCTCAGCAGCGGCTATGTCTTCCTGCGGACGGTCGAGCATGCCCTGCAGCTGATGCACAACCAGGCGGAGCACGCCCTTCCCGAGAACCCGCGGGAACTGGCGTACCTCGCCGGCCGTCTCGATTTCCCGAGCGCCGCCGTTTTCGTGCAGCACTACGAGGCACACTGCCGGTCGATCCGGGACGTCTTCGAGAAGTACATCCTCCGGAAGCAGGAGGCGGCTCCTCCGGTCGACCAGCGGAGTCCGCATGCCGTCAATCTTCACCTCGGAGACGTGGCGGCGACCTACCAGGAGATCTACTCGCAGGAGCAGGTCCGCCGGCACCTGGCCCTGCTGGCCCAACTCGACGG
>JAEYWB010000524.1 GCA_023429275.1 Planctomycetota bacterium | reverse complement strand
CGACGACCGAGACCGCAACGCGTGCGCCGGTGTGGAGCCGCCGGCCCGGGGCGACGGCGACAACCTTGCCGCGCTGCGGCTTTTCCTTCGCGGCGTCCGGAAGGACGATACCGCCGGCGGTCCGCTCTTCCGCCTCGAGGGGCTTCACAACGACACGATCGTCAAGGGGCTTGAGGGAGATGGCCATATGAGTCGACTCCTGAAAATGTGTGCGAGTTGGTTTCAGTTTAAGAGCTGAAGTTGTTTGCTAAGTCCTCTCTCTGTGTCCTCTGTGCTCTCTGTGGCTAAGAAGACTTCGTTTAGCCACAGAGGACACAGAGTGCACAGAGAGTTGTTTCACAGGTGGAGAGCTGCGTGATCGAGGCCGAGCGGACTAGAAGCCGCCCATGCCTCCCATTCCACCCATGCCCATGCCGCCCATGCCGCCCATTCCTCCCATGCCACCGCCGTGGTCATGGTGATCGTGGTGGCCGTCCTTGTCTTCCTTCTTCGGCTCGTCGACGATGATCGAGTCCGTCGTCAGGAGGAGAGCGGCGACGCTGGCACCGTTCTGGAGGGCCGAGCGGACGACCTTGGCCGGGTCGACGACGCCGAACGAGATCATGTCGCCATACTTCTCGTTGAGAGCGTCGAAGCCGTAGTTGACGTCGCTGTTCTTGCGGACGGTGTTGGCGACGACCGAGCCGTCGAGACCGGCGTTCTCGGCAATCTTGCGGAGCGGCATCTCGAGGACGTTCTTGATCAGCTGAACGCCGAGAGCTTCGTCCCCTTCGAGTTTCACCTTCTTGAGAGCTTCGCCCGAACGGAGCAGGGCGACCCCGCCCCCGGGAACGATCCCTTCTTCGACAGCGGCACGGGTCGCGTGCAGGGCGTCGTCGATGAGGTCCTTCCGCTCCTTCATTTCCGTCTCGGTGGCTGCCCCGACGTTGATCTGGGCGACACCGCCGGCGAGCTTCGCAAGCCGCTCCTGGAGCTTCTCGCGGTCATACTCGCTGTCGGTCTTGGTGATCTCGGAGCGGATCTGGGCGGCACGCCCTTCGATCGCTTCCTTCTTGCCGGCACCCTGAACGACGGTCGTGTTCTCGGAGTCGATCCGGACCTTCTTCGCCTTGCCGAGGTCGGAGATCTTCACGCTCTCGAGCTTCTCGCCGAGGTCCTTGAAGAACGCCTTGCCGCCGGTGAGGATCGCGAGGTCTTCAAGCATCGCCTTGCGGCGGTCGCCGTAACCGGGAGCCTTGACCGCACAGACCTTGATGATGCCGCGGAGCTTGTTGACGACGAGCGTCGCCAGAGCTTCGCCTTCGATGTCTTCGGCGATGATCAGCAGTGGAACGCCTTCCTTCGAGACCTGCTCGAGGAGCGGCACGAGGCTGCGGGCGTTCGAGATCTTCTCTTCGTGAATCAGGATCCGGACGTTGTCGAGCTCGACCACCTGGTCGTCTTCGTTCGTCACGAAGTGCGGCGAGAGGTAGCCCCGCTCGAACTGCATCCCCTCGACCAGCTCGATCTCGGTCTGGGTCTGCCGGCCTTCTTCGATCGTGATGACCCCGTCCTTGCCGACCTTGAGGAGGGCATCGGCGAGAATCTTGCCGATCTCGGGATCGTTGTTGCCGGCGATCGCCGCGACCATTTCGATCGCCTTGCGGTCGGTGGCGGAGATCGGCTTGGCGATCTTCTTCAGGTTCTCGACGACAGCGTCGACAGCCTTCTGGATGCCGCGGCTGAGGGCGACCGGAGCGGCCCCGGCGGCGATGTACTTGAGGCCTTCGCGGTAGATCGCTTCGGCCAGAACGGTGGCGGTCGTGGTGCCGTCACCGGCGGTGTCACCGGTCTTCGAGGCGGCTTCCTTCACCAGCTGCACGCCGCAGTTCTCGAACTTGTCTTCCAGCTCGATGTCCTGGGCGACAGTGACGCCGTCCTTGGTGACCTTCGGGGCACCCCAGCCCTTGTCCAGAACGGCGTTCCGCCCGCGGGGACCGAGCGTCGAGGCGACGGCCCGGGCCAGCTTGGAGACACCTTCCAGAAGCTGCTTGCGGGCGTCTTCGTCAAAACTCAGCAATTTCGCCACGGCTGCTCCTCAAACTCAGCGACTATTGATCGGATGCGGCACCGGCCCGAGGCCGGATCGTGCACACTCACAGGCAGGTCCCGATGGGAACACCGCCATCTCAGCGCGAAAACTCGCGTGCTGGCCGGGGAAAGCAACCGCCATGCCGGAAGAAAGACCATAACCACAAGACGTTACAATAAAACACTTTCCGACAACCGACATCTTTCGCCTGTCGTGGTAGAATGCCAACTTGGCAGAACCCGAAGAGGGACAACCGGACGGATGGACGAGGGGGACTGCCGGTCGGCCCGCCACATCGTCCGGCCCCCGAAGATGTCGGAATCGTTCCTCGGCTTCCGCCCGGCGGCACGGATCAAGGCTGGAAAGACCGCGAAGCCGTCGTATGAGACGTCGGGTTGAGAAGCGTCGCCAGGGACCTCCCTTCGGCAACCGGCCCTGACTGCTTGACTTGAGGTCGCTGCCACGTCAGCCGCTCGGCAGCACCGGACTGCGGACTTCGCTCGCTACGACCGCAGCTCCCCCCAACAGCGCGGTGAGAGACCGCTGACCATTGAGCACGATTTCACCGGGCTGCTTCACCCGGCTCGGCAGTGGCACGATCGGCTTTGTCGCTGCTGCGGCCCGCTGAGCCGGTATCCGCCTTCAGCCCAGCGAGGACTCGTTCGATCCGGACTCAGTGCAGGCGCAGCGACGAACAGCTTCGTCCGGGGAAGTCCGGTGCCGGGCGGGGCGAGCTCCGGTTCCGACGGACTGGCCAACATCATCTGGACTGGCCAATATCGTCTCCTTCCTGCCACGGACTGATGTCGGGCGGGTTCCATGCAGAGTTACTTCACAGCGGTCACCGACTCCGCCGGAGTGTCGGGCTTGTCGGCCTGGACGAAGACGTCCATCTGCTGGCCGACGAAGACTTCCTCCGTCCCTTCGACGATCTCGTAGATCACCTGCAGGACGCGGGTGTCGACCCGCTCGGTGCTGTCCCCGG
>JAEYWB010000522.1 GCA_023429275.1 Planctomycetota bacterium | reverse complement strand
GCTTCGCTCTCGGCGAGATTCTTCGACTCGCCCGGATCGGACCGGAGGTTGTAAAGCTCGAAGTGGCCGTCTTCGAGGAACTCCATCAGCTTCCAGTTCCCTTCCTGAATGAGGCTGACGGGCGTTGTCCGCCAGTACGCCTTTCCCGCGCCGAGGTAGCCTGGGAAATGCTGGAAGATTGCGTCCCGCTTGAGACTCGTCTTCGGGTCCCGCCAGAGCGGAAGGAGGCTCACGCCATCGAGAGGCTGATCGGGGAGCTTGGCACCGGCGATCTCGACCAGGGTCGGGAAGAGGTCGACGTGGATCGTCGGGACCTCCGAGGTCGCCGCGGCGGGGATGACACCAGGCCAGCGGGCGATGAAGGGGACTCGGGTCCCCCCTTCATACAGGCTTCCCTTGCCGCTGCGGAGCGGGGCGTTGTCGGTGATCTCTCCGCCCCCCCTGAGGATCCCTTCGCGCTGGTAGCCGCCGACACCCCCGTTGTCGCTGGCGAAGATCACGACGGTGTTCTCCGCGAGCTTGAGTTCGTCCAGCGTCGCGACGACCCGGCCAACGCTCTCGTCGACGCTCGCGATCATCGCGGCATAGGTCGGATCGTGATGTCCGCCGACCGCCGGCTTGTCCTTGAACCGTTCGATGAGCTCCGGCTTGGCGCGGTGCGGGGAATGGACGGCGAAGTGCGGGAGGTAGAGGAAGAACGGCTCTTCCCGATGCCGGCGGATGAAGTCGACCGCCCGGTCGGTCAGGAAATCGGCGAGGTACTCCCCTTCCGGAACTTCGACCGGGGGATTCGTCTTGAAGTTGAAGTGAGCGCCGGCGGAGACGATCGCCTCATCGAAACCCCGGTCGCCGGGATGATGGTTGGCCCTTTCCCCGAGGTGCCACTTGCCGAACATCCCGGTCGCATAGCCGGCGGCCTTGAGCGGCTGGGGAAGAATCTGGCGGTCGACCGGCAAGGCAACGACGTTCTCGACCGGCACGAGGGGACGTTCGCTGGTGTCGAACCGATCGGTCCCGCCGACGGTGTAGACACCCGTCCGCGGACCGTACTGCCCCGTCATGAGCGCAGCCCGGGTCGGCGCGCAGTTCTGACAGTGATGGTGGGCGAGAAGCCGGATTCCCTGCGCCGCGAGACGGTCGATGTTCGGCGTCTCGTAGTAACGGCTTCCGTAGCAGGCGACATCCGTGTAGCCGAGGTCATCGGCGAGGATGAAGACGATGTTCGGCCTGCGGCTCTTCGCGTCTTCCGCGAGAGCGGACCGAAACGGCGCGAAGCCGATCGAGAGAAGGAAACAGGTCAACACCATTCGGATCACGGCGCGCACTCCAGCCAGGTCCTGGAAAAGAGATCCGGCGGTGATCTCGTCACACCGGCAGAGTGTAGCTGGGCACTCGGAAAAGCGGATGTCCGGAGAAACGTGGTGGAGAAGTCCGGGGGAACATCTATCCTCACGAATGCTCACGCATAAAGCCTCTCTGCTGCAGGCCCGAAACGCGTCTCGGCATCGTTTGTGCCACCGGGAGGCGAGGACTCATGTTCGCGATCCGTCATCGATTCCGCTGGTGGCAATGGCTGGTGACGGCGGTCGTTCTCCTCGGGGGAGTCCGGGTGGCGTGGCACTTTCGCCCCCTCAACGCGATGGAACGGCGGCTCATCGGAACGTGGGACATCCGGAACCATCAATGGGACGGATTCATGACCTTCACTGAAGACCGGCGATTCGCGTTCCGGTTTCGAGGTCGCAGCCCTGAGGCGGGATGGGAGATCCCGGATATGGTCGGGTCGTGGAGCGTCCGGGGGAAGTCGCTGTACTACACCTATGACAGTCCGACCCGGGATCCCTGGAGTTACCTGAAGCGGGAATGGGTGCTGCTCACGAACGGCAAGTCACGAACGACGTCGATCTCACGGGACCTCATCGCGGCGACATCCGAGGAGGACAAGCCGTCCCGGAAGTCGACCGATCCGCCGGTCGAGGTGGTGCTCAGGCCGGTCTCGGCCGTTGACCGGACCATGTTGGGGCTCCCGGCGACATCGACTAGGCGGGACTGACCGTCGGCTCGTCCTCCTTGAGCGACTCGTCCCTGGGGTGAAAGAGCAGCAGCACCGGCAGGAGGACGACCGCCGCCCCAACGTAGAGGGCATTGAGCGGCGCGCCGAGCCCCTTGACCAGCACGACCTGGAAGAGCTGATACAGCCCTCCGGCCGAAGCGATGCCGATCCAGTTGCACAGGTTCATCACGCCGATGACGCGTCCCTTCTGGTCCATCGGTGCCCGGGCCTGGAGGAAGACCTGGAGAGGTACAGTGAACATCCCCGCGAAGAAGCCGACACAGACGAGCGCGGCTCCCATCCCGGCGATGCCGAGCAGGGGCTGACGGTAAGCCACGACGGTCTTCGCGCCAGGGGTCTCGGCCGCCGGTGCGAGCGAGGGCTCCGGCGGCGTACTGACGACCCCTGCGGCGGCTGGCGGCAGGGTGACTGGGGGAACCATTCGTTCGACAATCTTCGACCCCGGCAAGGCGAGAAGGATCAGGCTGGCGAGCATTCCCCAGCCGCCGATACGAATCAGCGTCGCATTGAATCGTCCTTTGGACTGCCACCCCGCCAGGACGCAGCCGACGAGGATCCCCAGTCCCGTGCAGGCGGCGAGGAGTCCCGTCTTTTCATCATCGAGGCCGAGTTGCAGCTTGCCGACAGCGTTCGTGACGTTCGGGTAGACGATCCCGCCCGTCATCCAGAAGACCGACAGGACAATGACGACAGGCAGCAGGCCACGCTGGCTGACGAGGGCCCGCCATGTCTCCGGGTGGACGAAAAGGCTCTGAGGCTCGAACTCGAGTCCGGGATGGGCCACGGGAGTCCGCCTGACCAGAAGTGACGTGGCGACCCCCAGGACCGCGACGACGAGGCAGGCGACCGATGCCAGCCAGATCTCCCCCTCGAACAGGATCTTGAGCCGTCCCGCGACAGGGAGCGCGAGGATGATCGCCAGGAACGTCGTCATCAGGACGATGCCATTCACCCGCGGCAGGTCGCGGTCGTCGAACAGTTCCGGCAGGATGCCGAACTTCGCCGGGCCGAAGACGGTGCTGTGCAGGCCCATCATCGAGAGGACGATGATCGGGAGCCAGATTCCATAGGTCGGCCACGCCTCCATCCCGGCAAATGCCGCCATCCCGAGCAGGACGATGAGGACTTCGGCCAGCTTGCAGCCGACGACGATGCTCCTCTTGCTCCAGCGGTCCGCAAGGAATCCGGAGAATCCGGAGAACAGAATGAACGGCACCGCAAAAAGGACGGTGGCGTTCCCCTGCTGGTCGCTCTGGCCCCGGCGGGCGAGGTCGACGCAGAGGAGCAGCACGAGCTGCTTGAAGATGTTGTCGTTGAACGCCCCGAGGAACTGTGTGATCGTCATCCCCCAGAAAGCGCGGTCACGCCAGACGGAGGGACGGGGAGACTCGGTCGACATGGGGCGCATCCTGCGGGAATCGTCGGTCCGGTAAGCGACCGGCACCCCGTGAGCCTAGGGTCTCACCGCGATACGGTGAAGGGCGATCGCCCCCGTTTCCGGCCATTCGAGCCGGCTCGCGGCCGCCCCCTGAAGGCCATTGCCCGGACCCATGGAACTGGGCCTCCGGCGGAGCGCCCCGAACGGGCGCTCGACGGAGGCATGACGCAGGTCCAGGTGACCGTTCAGAACCGGAACGCCTGCGGCCGGCTCGTTTCCGACACGAGGTGCTTATCCAGCTCCTGCGGGCGGCCGAAGTAGTAGCCCTGGGCCAGTTCGAAGCCGAGCTCGCGGCAGGCTTCGGCTTCTTCTTCCGTCTCGATCCCTTCGGCGAGCGTCATCGTCGGGAAGTCGCGGGCCATGTCGACCAGCATCTTGAGCATCTTCCACTGATTGGAAGTGCAACGGTCGATGTTGCGGATCAGGCAGGCGTCGAACTTGAGGTAGTCGGGTGGAGCCTTCACCAGCTCCAGGAGCCGGGCCTGCCCCGCGCCAAAGTCGTCGTAGGCGAGCTCGATGCCGTTGTCCCGCAGCTGGTCGGCGAAGTAGCGGACCGAGGTCGGCTGCTGCACCGTCCCTTCGTGGATCTCGACGACGATCTGAACGGTCGGGCAGATCTCCTTCATCCGGAGCAGCGACGGCAGAACGTCGACTTCCAGGCACTCGTGGGGATGCGTGTTGACGAAAATCCGCGAGCCGAGGGGGAAATCCCGGGCGAGTTCGAGGGCCCGGCTGCGGCAGACGAGGCTCAGCTCGATCTGACGGTTCACGAGCTGGGCGGTCTGAAACATGCTCGCGGGAGTCTCGAGGCCCGTCATGCTGCTGCGGGCGAGGGCCTCATAGCCGAACCGCGATCCGTCGGTCATGGAGACGATCGGCTGGTAGTGCGGAACGACCGCCCGCTCCTTGATGAGCCGGTCGAACTGACTCATGACCCAATCGGACTCGAGCGAGTCGATCGCTTCCGCGGTCTTCTTGAGGGATGGAAGGATGCTGATCGTGCCGGAGGCCGGGGTGACCCGCTGCTCGATCTTGAATTCGACGTCGGCAATCTCGATGTGGTCGCCGCTCATGATCGGCGTCGGCTGGCGGACCCGGCGACGGTTCACGAACGTGCCGTTCGTGCTGCCGAGATCGCGAATGAACAGGTGCCCGCCGACACGAAGGATCTCGGCATGCCGTCCGGAAACGCGCAGCGACGCGAGCTGCAGATCGACGCCCGGGCGGCGGCCGATGACGAATGTCTCCGCGTCGAGCGGAACAGTCGTCATGCCGCGCGCCGGACCGGTACATCCGGTTAGAAGCCAGGCGGAGCCTTGGCGCGGCTGAATCGAGACGGGGGAAGTCGCGAGTGCAGTGAGGGCCATCAGGTATCGGTGGTTGGAAGTGGCGATTCGTAAACGGAGACCGCCGGCATGGGTTCCAAAGTCAACTTACGGCGCGCCAAGCTGCATGATTCTGCAACACCACGGAATTGACCCGTTCGGGCTACAAGACTTTGCGGAATAGTCGGATTGAACCGGATGTAGGGGAAACACCGTCTGCAAACCTCGTGAAGGCGGGTTCTCTCTGCCGGTCTTTCCATCTGGTCCGTCACCGCTCGGACTGACAATCCACCCGGGTTTGTCTGGACGGCCGAAGGAATTGCGGGGGGAA
>JAEYWB010000448.1 GCA_023429275.1 Planctomycetota bacterium | reverse complement strand
CCCCTGGCGTTCCCATGACTACCGCGCTCCCTTCTGTCGTCCTCAGGACTCCACCGGGCGATCAGCCGCTGCCGCCGAAAAGCGAGACGACTCCGATGAACTCACCCGCGACGGCCGTTCCCCCTGTCGAAGTGGAGGAGGTCGAACCGCCGCTCGTTGCCGCCGACCCCGAAGAGGCTCGCGCCGAGGCGGGCCTTCAGAAGACGAGCTCCATCCTGATTCAGCTTCGAATCCTGACGACGTTCGCCATCCTGTACACGCTCTACGTTGCCCAGGCGATCTTCAAGCCGATCTTTCTGGCGATCGTCCTCTACCTGCTGCTCCGGCCGGCCGTTCGATGGATGGCCCGGAAGCGAGTGCCGGAGCTGGCCGGGGCGGTCCTCTGCCTGTCTTTCCTGGCCGGCTCGGTCGCTGTTGCGATCCTTCCGATGATCGCGCCGACCCGCGCCTGGGTCGCGGACCTCCCGAAGAATATGGACCGTGTCGGCGAGAAGCTGAAGTTCCTGAAAACGCCGATGAACCAGCTGAAGGAGCTGCAGGCGCGATTGAGCGAGTTCTCGGCGGAGGACCAGGGGGCGAGGCTGTTCAAGGTGGTCGTCCAGCAGCCTGAGCTGACGAGCGGTTCGGTGTTCCTCAGTGCGACGGGAAACATGCTCGGGAACGCGTTCGTCGTCGTCGTCCTGACGTTCTTCCTGCTGACAACCGGCGACGATCTGCTCAACAATGTCCTGACGATCCTTCCGACGTTCCGTGAGAAGAGGATTGCCGTCGAACTGGTCTCCGAGGTGCAGCGAGGAGTCTCGTCGTACCTCGTCACGATCACGGTGATCAACGTCGCCCTCGGGATCGTCATCGGACTGACGATGTGGCTTCTCGGGATGCCGACCCCGGCCCTGTGGGGGCTGATGGTCACGATCTTCAACTACATCCCGTTCGTCGGCCAGGCGGTCGCGGGGCTCGTCCTGGGGATCGCCGCCCTCCTCTCCTTCGACTCTGTCTCATTCGCGATCCTGGTCCTCGCGGTCTTCTACGCGATCGTGATGGTCGAAGGTCACATCATCACTCCGGCGATCCTGGGCCGGCACATGAGCCTCAACCCGATCATCGTGATCCTGTTCCTGATCTTCGGCGGCTGGATGTGGGGGATCACCGGCGCGGCCCTCGCGGTCCCCATCCTGGCGATCATGAAGATCGCGTGCGACCGGTTCGAATTCACCCGGACGATCGGAACCTTGCTCGGCGGGTATCGCGGCGTCGCATCGATGTCGACCCCGGCAACGGACGCGTGAGACGAGTTCGCCGTGGGAGGCAGCCGGTGACCGCCTCGTCCTCCGGTCCCGGCTCCCGTTCACGCCTTCTTCCGCAGAAACCGGTCCAGGCTGAACCGCCCCGCTCCGGCGAAGGCGAACAGAAGGAACGCGAACAGAAACAGCATCGCCGGCTCACGAGACTGCGGCCCGCCGCTCAGGAACCAGGGGTCGTTGCTGTGGTAGACGAAGGCGGCGACCGACATCGCCCCTGCCAGTGCGATTGCGGCGGGCCGGGTCACGAGGCCGAGCGTCAGGAGAATCGCCCCGAAGAACTCGACGAGCCCTGCCGCCCAGGACATCGCCGTCGGCAGGGGAAGGCCGAGTTGCTCCAGGCGGGGGGCCATTCCGGCCGGGTTCTGAATCTTGCCGAGCCCGTGCGACAGGGCCATATAGACCCCGAAACCGACACGGGCGACAAGCAGCCCGAAGTCGTTGAAGAAGTTCCCTCCGCTCCCTCCGACGGCAAAATGCCGCGCAACATTCCCGAATCCCATCGCTCGCTCCCTGCATCCTGGTGGTGATGGCGGCAGTCTAACCGCTCCTTCGCCCGACCGCCCATCGTGAACCCGCTTCATCGATGCCCCGTCGGCGGGAAGATCGCCAGGCTGTGCCGACCGGGAAAAGACCTCCTCACCGGATCTGGTCTTGCCCCGCACGATGCCCCGAGCCTACACCCCTCGCATGCCCCGTCGCCCCCCCATTGCCGCCAGTCCATCGGACGCCGCGGCGGAGGCGCCTTCGAGCACCTGGGCGGTCTATCTCCTGCGGTGTGGCGATGGCTCCCTGTACTGCGGCGTGACGACCGACCTCGTCCGCCGGTTCGAGCAGCACTCCGCCGGGACAGGGGCCCGCTACACGCGGGGTCGCGGGCCGCTGACGCTCGTCTACGCCGAGACCCAGCCGAACTCGAGTCTCGCCCTCCGCCGGGAGGCGGCCATCAAGCGGCTCACCCGGTCGCAGAAGGAAGCCTTGATCTGTCAGGCGATTCTCCCCGCCGACGTGGCCGCGCGGATCGGATCCGCCCGCTCCTCCGGCCTCGAGGACCGCGCCGCGGGATGACTCGCTTCCTGGTCATCGGCGCCCCGCAGTGAAGCGTCGTCGAGTGAAGTCGAGCTGAGCTGCGGCTGACCAGTTTGACCTTCTGCGCCCATTCGATTGAAATGCATTGGGAGGGGACGTCGACGGGAGGTCCCTCCTGCGGCGCGGCTCCGGCGGATTGTCGCCAGCGCCCGGACAAGGACTCGAAGGCTATGGCAGGACGTTCGGCCGCGAACGAGACACGGGATCTGGAAGAGGTTCGGACGCTGCTCCGCGAGTCGGGGCTGCGCAGCACTCCGGCCCGGATGGCGGTCTACCGCGAGCTCAAGTCTGCCGCCCGTCCGATGACCCATGCCGAGGTGACCGACAACCTCGCGAGCTGGGGGTTCGACAAGGCGACGGTCTTCCGGAACCTGACCGACCTCGTCGAGGCCGAACTCGTCTCCCGCACGGAGCTCGGCGACCACGTCTGGCGGTTCGAGATCCGCGACCCGAATCACCCGGGGGGCGACCAGCACCCGCACTTCGTCTGCGTCGACTGCGGCGACGTCCAGTGCCTCGGCGACATCGACATCCTCGCTGCCTCGAAGAAGCGCTCGAAGTCGATCGGCCGGATCACGGAGATCCTGATCAAGGGGCACTGCACGAACTGCGACACCGGGACACCTTAGCGGCAGGCTCCAGGTGTCAGGTTCCAGGTGCCAGGGACAACAGGTCTCAGGGGCAACAGGTGAACTCCCAGACACCCGGCACCTTCCTCCCCGGCCGGCAGGTCGGCAGCGCTCAACACCACTCGCCGGACGCTTCCCGCGCGAGCGCGCTTTCTCCAGACTAGCTC
>JAEYWB010000434.1 GCA_023429275.1 Planctomycetota bacterium | reverse complement strand
TTCCAAGGGCTTCTCCGCGCTGGACCTCAAACGAGACATCCTTGAGCGCCCAGAGGTCGACCCCCTCGTCGGACGTCGAGACCGAGCGGCGGAGCATGCGGCCGATCGTCGCCAGCACGCCTCGGAAGTTGTCCGGATTCAGTCGCCGGCCAATGCGGAACTTCTTGCTGACGGAATCCGCCCGGATAATCAGATCGCCCACGGTCGCCTCCCGCCGGACCGCGTCCGGCTGCCGTGTTCCGGCCGCGCGGCGCGGGATTCGACCCTGCGACCGTTCAGACCAGAGGCGTTGTCAGAGGACGTCGACAATGCTTGTCTCCACGTGACGGAAAAACGTTGTGCCGGCCGCCAGCAACACGAGGCTCACAACGAGGGTCATCGCCAACCCTGCGATCGGGAGGCAGTCTGTTCCCAGCAGCAGGTAGTTGAAGCTTTCGATCAGGGCCGCGAAGGGATTGAGGTGGTAATAGTCTGCGTAGCGGGGGCTGACGACCTGTTGTGCCTGATAAAAGACCGGAGAGAGGAAGAAGAGGGCCCGCAGGGCGAAAGGAATCGTCAGGGCGACGTCCTTGTAGAAAGCGGTGAGTGCCGCCAGCCAGATACACAGCGACATGGTGAACAGGAGTGTGCAGGCCATGACCAGCGGAAGCGCGAGGACGGCGGTCGTCGGCCACAGTCCATACCACGCCATCAGGACCGCCAGGAGTCCGAACTTGATGAAAAAATCGAATCCGCTGGCGCCGATCGGAGTGAGGGGAAGGATCAGGCGACAGAAGTAGACCTTGGAAACAACGTGCGAGTTGTAAAGCAGGCTGGTTCCAGCCCGCTCGATGCTCATGGCAATGAAGTCCCAGATGAGGAGGGAGGAGAGGACCCGGACATGGATGGGGACCCGGGTGTCCGTTCCGGCACTGAGATGCCGGAAGAAAGTCGACAGGATCACCATCATCATGATGGGCTGCAGCACCACCCACAGGAATCCGATGACCGTTTCCTTGTAGCGGACGGCGATGTCGCGCCAGACCATGCTGCGGAGGACTTCCCGGTCTGCCCAGAGTTCCTTCAGATTCCAGAAGGGCTTCGCCCCGGCCTGGATAGTGATGAATGGCTCGTCGGAGGGTGCGGGGATCTGCGTCGGAGGGAGCGGATCAGTCATCGGAGGCGGAGCGGCGAAAACCGACATCGAACTGCACACTCGTGATCTGAAGAGACCAATAATGCCCGGGGTGGCGCGCCCTCGCGGCCGGTTCGATGGACGAGAGGGATCCCCATCGCCAGCGAGCCCCCGGCAACGGCACCGCAACTTTTCGAGACAACCGGCGTCGAGGCGAGCAGCACTACGGTACCGAGCCCCGGCGATGAATCGCAACCAGGATCTTCCGATTCGAAGCGAGGCTCCCAGGACGGTTGACCGGTTCCGGTCGTGACGATTTCAACTTCCGCTTTCCCGGCCGGGGCTCCGGGTTCGCGATTGCAATCGGTTCCAGCGGCGCGATAGTGGTGCAGGCTCGGGCCGTGGGGAGTTGCCCGAACTCCGATGTACGGGCGATCCGTGCTTATGTCATTTCCTTTTGCTTTTCAGGCCACTGCTTCGGCCGTCTCTCCGTGGACGATCGCCTTGACCGCAGCTTGCCTCGTGTGCCTCGTCGTCGCGGTCCATCCGTTTGTGACGTATCCCCTCTCGCTCCTGCTGGCGCGAGCCGTCGCGGGGCGCCGCGCTCCTCCGGGCACCGGGGCGGAGGGGGCCGAGCCAACGCGGTTCAGCATCATCTTCTGCGCGTTCAACGAGCAGGATGTCCTGCCATCCAAGCTGGCGAACATGGCGGACATCCGCCGCGAATGTCCCGAGTACTCGATTGAGGTTCTCGCATTCAACGACGGCTCTTCGGATCGGACGTTGTCGATCCTTCAGGCCCACGAGCCCGACGTCATCGTGATTGAAGGGGGGGGACGCTCCGGGATCGGCCGGGGACAGCGGCAGCTCATTGAACGGGCGAGTGGCGAGATCGTCGTCTTCACCGATGCCAACGTCCTGCTGACGGGGGACCTGATCCGATCGTTCGCCCGGGCCTTCCGTGACAAAGAGATCGGGGTCGCCTGCAGCCATCTCGTCTACACCAACTCCGACACCGCGACCGCCAGCGTCGGGACGACGTACTGGAAGCTCGAGGAGACGATCAAACAGCTCGAGACCGACACCGGTTCGACGATGGGGGCCGACGGTTCTGCGTATGCCATTCGACGGGCGCTGTTCACTCCCTCTCCGCCCGAAGTGGCGGAGGACTTCTTTACATCGATGAGCATTCTGAGCCAGGGATACCGCGTCGTCAGCTGTCCCGACGCGATCGCCTACGAGAAGAGCGTGACCCAGTCGACGCAGGAACTTAAGCGGAAGATCCGCATCGGCTGTCGTGCCTGGAACGGCCACCGCCGATTGCGCCCCGCCCTCAATCAGATGAGCCTGTGGAACCGCTACAAGTACGTTTCGCACAAGCTCTCCCGGTGGTTCACCGCCCTCTGGCTGGCCCTGGCAGTTGTGTTCGCTTCGCTCGCGGTCGGCGTCCAGGCGGGGTGGAGTGCGGGACTGGCCGTCGCCGGCGGGGCGATTCTCGGCGTGCTCCTGCTCGACTGGGGGGGGCGGCTTGGCGTGCCGGTTGTGGGCAAGGTCCGGGAAATTCTGCTGGCGTTTGCCGCGACGTTTTACGGTGTGATCCGCTCCGTCCGCGGGGAACGGTTCGAGACCTGGGCCCCCGCCGCCTCCGCTCGCGAGTGACGGAACCC
>JAEYWB010000399.1 GCA_023429275.1 Planctomycetota bacterium | reverse complement strand
CTCTTCAGGAATGACGAGGCTGTGGTACCGCGTCGCCTCGAACGGGTTCGGCAGGCCGGCAAAGACCCCCTTGCCGTCGTGGTGAATCATCGAGGTCTTGCCGTGCATCAGGCGCTTCGCCCGCACGACCTGGGCTCCATAGACCTCCCCCATGCACTGGTGGCCGAGGCAGACCCCCAGGACCGGCGTCCCCTTCCGGCCGAAGTGCTCGATCACCTTCTTCGAGAGTCCCGCTTCGGAGGGGGAGCAGGGGCCGGGGGAGATGACGATCCGCTCGGGCGCGAGGGCCTCGATTTCCTCGATCGTGATCTGATCGTTCCGGGCGACCCGGATATCGAGCCGCGGGTCGATCTCCCCGAACCGCTGGACGAGGTTGTATGTGAAGGAATCGTAGTTATCGAGAACGAAGAGCATCGGGGCGGCGGGGGAAGGAGGATGCGGAACCCGATTCTCTCCGGTCACGGTCCCCAAGGAAAGGAATGAGCCTGGCAAATGAGAAACCAGGCGTCGGCAGCAGCTCCGGCCTCTGACCTCCCGAACGCGTCTGTCCGGACCACAGAGGAGTCAGAGCCTCTCTGTGTTCTCGGTGAGCTCTGTGGCAAAAAAACGAACGGCTACTGCTCGCGAAGGGCCGTGACGATATTCATCCGCACCGCCCGGATCGCGGGAAACAGTCCGCCGAGGAGCCCCATCAGTCCGGCGACCAGGATCCCCTGCGCGAGAACCTTCGGACCGAACCGGAACGAGAATGTCATCTCGCTGAAGGTCGACCAGTTCGCCGTGCCGGTCGACAGGCCGTTGAAGGGGAGCGTGGCCAGGCATCCGAGCAGTCCGCCGAGAAGGCAGAGCAGGATCGATTCTGCCAGGAAGGAGACCAGGATGCTCCCCCGCCCGAAGCCGACCGCCCGCAGGGTGCCGATCTCCCGCGCGCGGCTCGCGACCGCCGCGAACATCGTGTTGGCCGCCGCGAACATCGCCCCCATGGTCAGGAAGGCTGCGATGACGTAGCCGACGTACTTGATGACCTCCGCCGTCTTGAGCTGCTGCTTGAAGTAGTCGGGCTCGGTGATCGGCGCCAGGAGGAAGCGGTCGTCCCGCTCCTTGAGGTCGAGCATCAGCTCCTCGCGGGCGGAGTCGCTCTCGGCCCGGATGTTCACGCAGGAGATCGCGCCCGGAACCCGTCGAGCGGTGGTCAGGTCGCGGATGTCGGTCCAGACCTCGGACTCGGCCGAGCTCCCCCCCGCCTCGAAGTAGCCGACCACCTCGAAGTCGACCTTGTTGATCTCGAGCTTCTCGCCGAGGCCGAGGTTCTCGAACCGCCTCGCCATGTTCTCGCTGGTGATGACTTCGTTGAGTCCCGGCTTGAGATCCCGCCCCTTCACGATCTTGAAGTCGGGGCGGAGTTCGCGGGCGACATCTTCCACGCCTCGCACGATCAGGTTGACGGTCCCGCCGTTGTTCCGCCGCGGCTTGATGAGGATGGTGACGAACTCCTTCGAGCAGAGGGGCCGCCCGTCCGCCGTCTTCTCGATCCCGGCCAGGGTGGCGATGTCGCTCGCCTTGTCGGCGTCGACCGAGCTGCTGGTCTCGGTGTCGGCCCCCTTCCGCAGGATGATGACATCCCGCGGGTGGCCGCTGATCCGCAGGGCGTGCTCGAGACCGTCGGTCAGGCCGAAGGTGAGGACCATCGCCCAGACGACCATCCCCGTTCCGACGACGGTCATGAGCGTCGTGATCCAGCGGACGCGGAGATTGCGGACGTTGTACTTGAGAGGAATCATCGTGAAATCATCGGAAGGGGAATGATCTTCTGAGTCACCGGCCGGCTCCCGTCAGCGCCGTTCGAGGAGCCGCCACTGACTGACAACTGAGAACTGACAACTCTCGTCACACAACGCGTCTGAGACCATCGATCACGGAGAGCCTCGCGGCCCGGATCCCCGGGACGACCCCGCTGACAAGGCCGATGGCGACCGCCACACCCAGGAGGCCGAACATCCACGGACCGGCGTACTCCAGGATGCCGAAGGGAAACATCGGAACCCCCATCCGGTAGATCGCCTCGAGGAACAGCGCTCCGAGTCCGATGCCGACCACTCCGCCGAACAGGCAGATCAGGCAGGCTTCGCCGAGGATCATCGTCAGGACCCGGGAGCGGGGGAAGCCGATCGCCTTGAGGACCGCGATCTCCGTCGTCCGTTCCCGCATCGACATCGCCATGCCGTTCGCCGCCACCAGCGAGAGCGAGAAGACGACCGCGATGCCGATGTTGCGGATGAACACCTGGATGTTCCCCAGCATGTCGGTGAACATCTGGGCGAAGGCCTGTTCGGTCTGCGTCCGGGTCGGTGTTTCCGAGCTGGCGTAGCGGCTGTCGATCGCCTGGATGATCCCCGGGATGAGCGAGGCGTTCTTCGTCTTGGCGAAGATCGAGGCGGCGTTGCCGGTCCGCGGCGCCTTGGACTGCTTGAGCCCCTCGTCGAGATACTTCCAGTGGAACCAGAGCATTCCCGAGTTCTTCGGAGCATCGAACAGCCCGACGATCCGGAGGTCGGGATCAAACTGGTAGAACGTCCCCTGCAGAGGAATCCGGTCTCCGACCTTCCAGCCGCGCTCCTCCGCCAGCATCCGGTCGACGACGCATCCCTGGCGGTCGGTCTGCCATGCCCTCAGCTGCTGCGGGTCGATCACGTACTCGGGCCAGACGTTGAAAGCGTGGTCGGCATCGGTGGCGAACTGGGCGAACGTCGCCTGCTCGTCCTTGTAC
>JAEYWB010000387.1 GCA_023429275.1 Planctomycetota bacterium | reverse complement strand
GCTACAGAGGCCCGCTGACGATCGAGCGGGAGATCGCCCACGACCGCGAGCGGCAGAAGAAGGACATCGGCCAGGCGGTTCAGCTGCTCAATGACCTGAAGAGCCGGGTTCAGCCCCCCGCATGATGGACAGGACGGCTTTGACCACCAGGGCGTGCCGGGATGACGAGCGAGCCACCTTCACCTGTCAGGGTTGAGGCGACGGCAATCCGCCGCTGGTGGTCGGGATGTCGAAGCTGGGGATTGATGGCGACAGCACTGCTGCTCCTCGGGGCAGTGATGCTGTGGCCGCGGTCGATCAAGGTTCCGCTCTCGGATGGACGGACCCTGGTTATCGACAAGGTCACGCACGGGCCGAAGCACGTCTCCTACGCCCCTTTCACGTTCCATCGTCTCTGGGCAATGTTCACGGCCGGGAAGGGGCGCTGGTCCAATACCGAGTATCTCGCTGAAGACGGGTCCCTCGGGATCTTTTACCACTTCGAGCCGGTGGGATCGGAGTCGGTCGATGAGATCTATCTCCTCGATCGCGACGGCTGGTGGTGGGAGCCGAGGCAGAAGGGGTGGGTTCAAGAGGGAGGCCGGCTGGCCGTCTTTCCGCCGATGAGGGTTTCCCCCTCGCCTCGCTTTGAGGTCTGGACTGACGGTACGCGGACGGGAGGCGGTGTGCTGAAGGTCCGCCCCGCACAATTGCCGGCGCCTCCCGATCGGAACGTTTCGCGATTTCCGATCCGGTATCAGAAGGGAGAGACGCTCGTCATCGTCCAGGGCCTCGATGTGACGGTGCGCGAAGATGTCCGGCCCAGCGAATCGGAAGTGCACCTGCAAATCGAGACATTTCGGGCTGGTCAGCCGGTTCAGGCAAAGCTCGGCGAAGTCCTCGTCACGAATGGTGAGGGGCGCGGCAATCACCGAATGCCGGATGCGGAGGGGCGATTCATGACAACGCTTTCTCCTTACGCTCCCTGCTGGACGATCCGCCTACTCGTGACACCCGGACCTTCCGAACCAACCGTTTCCGAAGGTGCGATCTCCCTGGACTTTGCCATCCGCCCGCAGATCCTGCGAACGGATGCGTTCAACCCGGAGGCAGTGGGCCGAAATGAACCCCTGTTACGGGACGGCAGGTGAGCGTATTCGCCCACGCGCGGAATGAATCGGCGTTGACTGATTCGTTCGTTTGGCGATGATTCTGCACGCTGGCCGTCCTATCCCCGTTATCAGGCTCTGATTTCATTCTCCTGGTTTTTCCGGCGGCATGAAAAAAGTGTGTGGACGGAGGGATGCGCCGTGTTAGCATTCCCGACCGTTCGTCCGCCAGGGCGGCAGTCGTTGGTCGCAAGTTGATGTTGAGACAAGACTTGAGCGATGGTGTCCACTGCGATGTGGGAGCTGTCGTATTGACCACGCAAGGAGACTGAACGGATGCAGTCAGGAATGAGGGGGGAGGCGCTCCCGCATCATGTGGGAGCGTTTCGATCGATGGTCTTCACGTCGACGGTCTGGTCTTCAGGCCCGCCCCCTTTTCGACGTCGATCTTGATGTCTCTTCAGGGGCTGGCACCTCTCGGCGAGTGAGGCCGCCTACCATTCTTCAGGCAGCGATCGTGCGGCGGCAGCATCCAGGTCAGTCGAGATCAGAAAGCGTGAACATCGTCGGCGTGTGATTGTCCAGATTTGAGCACTCGTGATTTTGTCGGTTCACAGTTCGTCAAACCCGGTTAGGATCGAAGATTGGTCTCGCAGGCGGCGGAGACCGTAACAGGCGTCATTCCAACAAGAAACAGTTGATACCGAGCTGCCCCGTCTGGTTCCCCCGGACCGGGCACGACCCACCGGATCGCCGATCGAATCGGAATCGATCATCCCCTCCGGTCCACCCGTACACATTTCCTCAGGAGTTCCGAAGTGCATCGTCATGACCCCGCCCTCAAGGCACTGATGGATCAGGCCCAGGCCCGTGGTTTTCTTACCTACCAGATGGTGGATGATTACCTCCCTGATGAAGGGGGCGATGTCTCGATGGTCGAGCACATCATTCACGCGCTGGAGGAGACCGAACTCCCGCTCATCAACGATCCCACTGCACCGCGGACCATCGCGGACAAGACCCGCCAGGAGATGCAGGCGAAGGAAGGGATTCCCCTCCCCTCCGATATCGTCAAGGCTCTGATCGAACCCGAGTCGCCGATGTCGTCGCGCGACCCGATCCGGATGTACCTGAGCCAGATGGGGAACATTCCCCTCCTCAGCCGCGAAGACGAGATCTTCCTGGCCAAGGAAATCGAGATCACCCGGAAGCGGTATCGCCGCAAGCTGATGGAATCCGACTACGCGCTCGTCACCGCGTTCGAGATTCTCCAGAAGGTCCACAAGCAGGAGCTTCCGTTCGAGCGGACGCTGCGGACCTCCGATACGGAAAACACGCATAAGGACCAGATTCTCGGCCGCATGCC
This sequence comes from Planctomycetota bacterium, assembly GCA_023429275.1. Classification (GTDB taxonomy): domain Bacteria; phylum Planctomycetota; class Planctomycetia; order Planctomycetales; family Planctomycetaceae; genus Planctomyces_A. The sequence continues at coordinate 2,980 of JAEYWB010000387.1, read as the reverse complement.
CGAGAACCTGAAGACGATCGGCCACCTCCTCGAGCAGAACGCCGCCGACTGGGAAGTGATCCGCGACGAAGCGGCCGGCAAGAAGGAGAAGCAGGCGGCCCGCGACCGGATGGTCATCCGCCGCCGCAAGCTCTGCACGCTGACCGAAGAGCTTTCGGTCCGGACCCACCGCCTGACCCCCATCTTCAAGAAGATGGAGCAGATGGCACAGCGGATGGCCGAGATCGAACGGGCCCTGCACCACTTCCGCCACCGGCCGAGCGCCGCGAAGGAAGTCGCCAAGATGCAGGCCGAGATCGCCGAGTACATCGAGCTCGTCCGCGAACAGCCAAGCGAGTTCATCGCCCGCATGAACGACGTCCGGGCCCGCTTCGATGCCTGGACCGACGCCAAGCAGCAGCTCTCTGGCGGTAACCTCCGCCTCGTGGTCTCGATCGCCAAGAAGTACCGCAACCGCGGCCTGTCGTTCCTGGACCTCATCCAGGAAGGGAACGCCGGCCTGATGCGTGGCGTCGAGAAGTACGAATATCGCCGCGGCTACAAGTTCTCGACCTATGCGACGTGGTGGATTCGCCAGGCGATCACCCGCGCGGTCGCGGACCATGCCCGCACGATCCGTATCCCGGTCCACATGTTCCAGAGCATCTCGACGCTGAAGGCGAAGAGCGAAGAGATCCGCCAGAACACCGGCCGCGAGCCGACGACGGAAGAACTCGCCGAAGCGGTGGGTCTGTCGGTCGAGGAGACCGAACGGATCATGAAGACCTGGAAGCACCCGATCAGCCTCGATACGCCCGTCGGCGAGAGCGAGGACTCGAGCTACGGGGACTTCCTCGAAGACCACAGCGAAAGCACGCCGGCCGACTCCGCGATGCACCAGATGCTTCGCGACAAGATCAACCACGTGCTGAAGAGCCTGACCTACCGCGAGCGGGAGATCATCAAGCTCCGCTACGGCCTCGGCGACGGCTACTCGTACACGCTCGAAGAGACGGGCCGCATCTTCAAGGTGACCCGCGAGCGGATCCGCCAGATCGAGTCGAAGGCCCTGCGGAAGCTGCAGCACAGCACCCGCGCCGAGCACCTCAAGGGCTTCGTGGAGTCGGTCTACACCGACGGCCCGATGCCGATGATCGAAGAGACATCGGATATGGACGCGGAGCCGGTTGAAGTCTGAGCCGATTTGAACGATCGATGATTCTTTTGCAGCGGAGCTCGGCAACGGGCTCCGCTGTTTTCGTTTCGCGGTGGGGCGTCCTCTAATAAAGGGAGGTGGCCCATCGCATCTCAGTCGCCATCTCGCTCCGGGAGATGAGCGTGTCAGCATGGACGCGCAATCGCCAGGACGTGTCTTCATAGAGGTCGCCGTTCGTTCCCTCGCTCATCTCGCGGAGCGAGATGGCGACTTTCTCTGTCGTTCCGCATCCCCTTGATCTCTATGCCTAGCACGTCTATGCTACATGCCTAGACGGCCAATGCATGGAGCCAGGCATGGATCACAAGCTGCTTGCGGGAACGCTCGACCTGATGATCATGGACCTTCTGGCTGAAGGTCCCTCCTACGGCTACGAGATCTCGCAGACGGTCCTCGACCGCTCGCGGGGCTACTTCGATCTCAAGGAGGGGAGCCTCTACCCCGCCCTCCATCGCCTCGAACGCCAGGCGTGGCTCGAGTCGTACTGGACCGAGCAGGACGGGCGCCGCCGCAAGTACTACCGCATCACGCCGGTCGGGCGGACCGCCCTCAAGGTAAAGCTCGTCGAGTGGAAGGCGTTTGCGTCGGGCGTCAACGGCGTTCTCGGAATGCAGTTCAGGATGGCTTGAGCCAGGAACAATGAACGGGGGCCACCGTCATGCCGCTGCCGGACGACATCGCCGCGAACCTCCCGCCGCCGCGCGACGATGAGCCGGCATCGCTGCGACGCGACATTCGCGATGAGCTCGCGGACCACCTCGCCTGCGCTCTCGATCGGGAACGTCAGCGGCAGGCAGCAAGGCCGGACGAATCGGCCAGCCTCCCCGGTGAACGTGTCCTTCAGCGTTTCGGAAACCCCGCCCAGGTCGCGATGCGGCTCTGGTGGGATGCCATGTGGGAGAAAGTCATGACCCAGCGGATTCTCGTCGCGTGTACCGGCATGCTGACGGTGGCGTGCTGCGTCGCCGTCGGGGCCGCCTTTCAGATGGTCCGCCAGCAGCAGCGGGCGATGGACCAGGTCGTCGCCGCGATGGCGGCCGAGGCGCGGGCCAAGGAGGAGCAGCGGCGGCAGCTCGAGCGGACCCTTGCCGACAACCGCGAAGCCAACGAGAAATTGATTGCCCAGGCGGAGGCCGGGGCGAAGCTCGCGCAGCAGGGGCTCGCGGAAGCCCGAATCGCCCAGCAGGACCTCGTCAGCCGTCTCAAGGAGCTCGAAACGAAGGCCGCGGCGCCGGCGGACTGGAATCCCGCCGATTTCGAACTCGTCTCAGGCGCGGACGACGGCCCCCCTGCTGTCGGATTCGAGGTCCAGATGACCATCCAGGCCGATGGGGCAGGAGTTCCGCCCCTCAGCGGCAAGTCCGATGCGAAGGGAGTCGTTCGATTCGAACGGGTCCGCTACGGGGTTTACAGGATGACCTGCACCGCGCCGTGGGGGGAACGCTCGGTGAAGTCTTTGGGCCTCCAGCCGGGCGAGGCCCTCCGGGAGAAGATCATCTGCCCGCCGCAGGCTCCGGAGCCGTACAACGGAATCGTGCAGCTCGATCTGCCGGAGGACCTGCGAGAGCGGCCGATCTACTTCAGTCTCAACAACTCCACGGCATTCCGAGTTTACGGCAAGGGCCGGTGGTCGATGCGAAGCCTTCCTTCGACTCGCGGAGGCGGCTTTGGGACCGGCTTCGGGGGGACAGGCCTCATTCTGTCGTCGCGAGGAGTGATCCACGCGAGTGATCGCCGTCCGGCGTCGTTCATCCGTGAACTCCTCAAGCTGGGGGAGGACGGGAA
>JAEYWB010000331.1 GCA_023429275.1 Planctomycetota bacterium | reverse complement strand
TAATCAGTCTTCCGAGGCCTTCAGCGAACAGGCTTTCGTCGCGCCTTCGCGGCGGACGCTTCATGATGTTCCGCTCCGCCGGCTCGAAGGCGAGCGCCAGCGCAGGGAGGCCGTCCGTCACGAGGTTGACCCACAGGATGTGGATCGGCAGCAGCGGCATCGGCAGGCCGCTCACGAGGGCCAGCAGGATCACGACCACCTCGGCCGCATTGGTCGTCAGAAGATAGGCGATGAACTTGCGCAGGTTGTCGTAGACGACCCGCCCCTCCTTGATCGCCCCCACGATCGTGGCGAAGTTGTCGTCCGCCAGGACCATCGCCGAGGCCTCTCGGGAGACGTCGGTACCGGTCACCCCCATCGCGATCCCGATGTCGGCCTGCTTGAGGGCGGGGGCGTCGTTGACTCCGTCCCCGGTCATCGCGGGAGTCCGGCCCCGAGCCTGATGGGCACGGACGATCCGCAGTTTGTGCGCGGGGGAGACCCGGGCGTACACCGCAATCTCGTGGACCTGCCGTTCGAAGTCGGGCTGCGACAGCTCGTCGAGCGCCACTCCATCCATGACCCGCTTCCCTTCCCGGAGGATGCCGACCTGCGTGGCGATCGAGCGGGCGGTGCCGGGATGGTCTCCTGTGATCATGACCGGCATGATCCCCGCCTCGCGGCAATGTTCGATCGCCTCGCGGGCCTCGGGACGGACCGGGTCGATCAGGCCGATCAATCCGAGGAGCTCGAGGTCGGCCTCCGCCTCCTGGGGATTTCCCGGCAGCGACGGTTCCGGCCAGTCCCGGCGGGCGAACGCGAGGACACGTTCCCCCCGCTCAGCCTTCTCCTCGCAGAGCTGGGCCCACTCTTCCAGGGATCGCGATCCGAGCGTCTCCGGCCGACAGTGGCCGAGGAGCTTTTCGGCCGCCCCCTTGACGATCAGCTCCCAGCGGTCGCCGTTCGGGTGAAGGGTGCTCATCCGCTTGCGGTCGGACGAGAAGGGGGCCTCGGCGACACGCGGCCGATCGCGACGGACCTGCTCGACATCGACCTTGTGGTCGATCGCCCCTTCGACGATGCCGGCCTCAGTCCCCGAGCCGATGACCTTGCCCGCCGCCAGTTCGGCGTCGGTGCAGACAGCCATCGCCTCGAGCAGCCGGCGCCGCGCAACCGGGGAGTCGTTGACCGGTTCCAGCCCCGAAAGACTCATCCGGTTCTGCGTGAGGGTTCCGGTCTTGTCGGTGCAGATGACGTCGATCGTCCCGAGCGTTTCGACAGCCGTCAGGCGGCGGATGATTGCGTTCCGCTTCACCATCCGCTGCGCCCCGAGGGCGAGTGAGATCGTGATGACCGCCGGCAGTCCTTCAGGGATCGCCGCCACGCCGAGGCTGACCGCTGTCAGCAGCATCCGGCCGATGAGCTCGGTGTTCCAGTTTGCCGACCGTTCGCGAAGGATGCCGACGAAGAAGACGACGATCGCGATCCCCACGACGGCGATCGCCAGTGTCTTCGTCAGCCGTTCGAGCCGTTCCTCGAGAGGGGTCGTCTTCCCCTTCGCCGACTCGAGCAGGTGGGCGATGTGCCCCAGTTCGGTCTGCATTCCCGTGGAGGTCACGATCGCCACACCGCGACCGCGCGCGACCGCGGTCCCGAGGTGAAGCATGTTCTTCCGGTCGCCGATCGGGATCTTTTCCCCGAGAGGATCGGTCACTTTCTCCGACGGGAGAGACTCCCCGGTCAGAGCGGACTCTTCGACCTCGAGATCGACCGCGAGCCGGAGCCGGGAATCGGCCGGGACGACGTCTCCCGCCTTGATCTCGAAAACATCCCCCGGCACGAGCTCCTCGGCCGGAACATCCTCGAGCTTGCCGCCGCGCCGGACGCGCGCCCGGGGAACGGTCAGTTTCTTGAGCGTGTCGATCGCATTGTCGGCCCGCCACTCCTGTGAGAATCCCAGAAACCCGTTGGCAATGACGATCAGGAAGATCAGCCCCGCGTCGACCCACTCTCCGACGACGCCGCTGACGACCCCGGCCGCCATGAGCAGCAGCGACATGAACTCGAGGAACTGGGCCGTGAGCACCTGCCACCAGGTCCGCTTGCGGGCATCTGCGATGCGGTTGGGGCCGACTGTCTCGAGCCGCTTCCTGGCTTCGTCCGGCGTCAGCCCCTCTTCGAGATTCGATTGCAGGGCGCTGGCGACCTTGTCGACCTCGAGTGAGTGAGGGGCATCGAGGCTCCAGGGCGAGGCGGGGGTCATATGTCGTCTCGGTGAAGGTTCGTTGCGAGTCGTGACCGGCAGCGGAGATATTCGCTACCTGACGACCAGGATACGAGGGCAAAGGCCCCGTCTCCTTTCGCCGACAACGGGGACAACCCGCGCGCGGATGCATGAATCGATCACCTGCACCGCCCGGTTCCCAAGCTTGGGAAACGTCCAACATCTTGTGGTGAACGGAAATCGCGCGTGCACGAACCATTCGAAGCAGGCACGCGATTTCCGGAATTGATCTGGCACAGAGAGAAATCGTCCCCCTCCGGCGTCGAGACGGCTTCACACGATCGAGCGAATGGGTCCTGCCGGACCGGTTTATGCTCTGTGCGTCGAGATCGCGAGACCGTCCCCGTGCGAGAAATCGGGGCGATCGCAGCATGGAACGCGGGGTTTGCCATCCTCCAGGCCCCAGGCCTCGAACCGGCTGCGGACTACGTCCCAAAGAGCCAACTGGAGGTCCAGCCAGTTCGAGGGGCGCACTTCGCTGAGCACGACTTGGTAGACCGCACAGGTGACATCGGCAATGACCGCCTCAATACGGTCATGATGTGAGACATGGCCGAGGTCGTGGGATGGCATCGTACGCTCCTGAATGGAGAACCAGAGATCCGGTAAGAGTGAACAGTTTCTCTGCCAGGCGCCCGACCGGAGAGGTGGCCGTCAGATGCAATGACCGCACGCGGCACGTTGAACGCTTTCAGTGCCTCGCTGGCATCACGCCCGCGATGGAATCCTCTGGGGAATCAACCTCGATTTGACGGTCAGACCTTCGACCGAGCCCCTGCAG
>JAEYWB010000316.1 GCA_023429275.1 Planctomycetota bacterium | reverse complement strand
CCCATCGATTTGCGAGGCGGCTGGAGAGGGGAGCCGGCATTGTGGCGGTGAGGGCCGCCCCGGTCGAGGGCCGATCGAAGCAGCCGGGCCCCCGGGACACACGATTCCACGAGGATGTTCGGCGAGGACGTCAGCCCGATACGGCCGATTGTCCTTGCGGCCAACGCATCAGCAAGAGAGAATGCGTCCCCTTGAGCCGCTCCGCGCCGGAGTCCTCCTGATGCTTTCCATTGAGTCGGCCGCCACGCCCCGCCTGTGTGACGGACTGTCGCGGAGAACGCTGCTCCGCGCGGGCTCCATCGGCCTGATGGGGGCCGGACTGGTCGGTCCCACCCCTCGGTCGGTCGCGGCAGGATCCGGCAGTCCCTCTTTCGGTCGGGCGAAGCGCTGCATCGTCCTCTTCCTGATGGGGGGGCCGCCTCAGCACTCGACATGGGATCCCAAGCCGGACGCGCCGGCGGAGGTTCGCGGAGAGATCTCCCCGATCGCCACCAATGTCCCCGGCCTCTTCATCGGAGAGGAGTTTTCGAGGCTCTCTCTCCTGATGGACCATGTCGCGGTCCTGCGCGCCGTCGTGACCGACGACAATGCCCACTCGTCGAGCGGCTACTTCATGCTGACGGGGCATCCGCATATCCCGATGAACCAGGAGAACGCCAACCCCGGCGCTCCCAACGACCGGCCGAACATGGCCGCGATCGTCCAGCATCTCGCCCAGGGGCGGCCGCTCCTCCCGCCGTCCGTCCGTCTGCCGCACCACATCTTCAATACCGATCAGTCGGTCTGGCCCGGGCAGGAGTCGGGTTACCTCGGTCACAAGGCGAACCCCTGGCTCTTCCGCTGCGAGCCTGGCTCGGCCACTTACGACGTCCCGGACTTCCGTCTCCCGGCGGACGTCACGCTCGACCGGCTCGGCCATCGGCGATCGCTCCTCCGGCAGATCGACGCCCAGCTCGCCGCCATCGACACCTCGGCCTCGCTGGAGCGGTTCACCAATGAGCAGCGGCAGGCGTTCGACCTCCTGAGCTCCGCCGGAGCCCGCGCGGCCTGCCACCTCAGCCGCGAGCCGGACGCCGTCCGCGACCGGTACGGGCGAACGCAGTTCGGCCAGAGCGTGCTGCTCGCCCGACGGCTCGTCGAGGCGGGAGTGACGTTCGTCCACGTCAACTGGTTCCGCTCGGTCGATGAGCCGAGCGACGCCCCCTGCTGGGACAGCCACACGATGGAGACGAAGCGGCTCAAGACGGTACTCATGCCCCCCACGGACCTGGCGCTCTCGGCGCTGCTCGAGGACCTGCGCGGGCGAAGCATGCTCGAGGACACTCTCGTCTGCGTTCTGAGCGAGTTCGGCCGGACCCCGAAGTTCAACGGTCGTGGCGGCCGCGATCACTGGGGGCATGTCTTCTCGGTCGCCCTGGCCGGGGGGGGCATCCGGGGCGGCGTGATCCATGGCGCCTCGGATCCGCAGGGGGCCTACCCACGAGAAGGCCAGGTGAGCCCGCAGGACATCACGGCGACGATCTTTCACTGCCTTGGACTGGCCCCCGAGACGGAAATCCACGATCAGCTCGGCCGCCCCTTCCCGATCAGCCGGGGGAACGTCATCGCGCCGATCGTGTAACCGGCCAGATGTTGTCCGCAGGGCGCCCACTGCTCCGTCGCACGACCTTCCAGGTCGTACCGCTGGGCGCACAGTTCCACGAGCACCGGTCCATGGGCCAAGCTCAAGCGTCGAACAGGCGAGCTCGGCAACGCTCGAGCGGCCTGGAAGGCCGCTCTCCGGACGAATCTCGCCGTCCCGGGAACCGACTAACCCGCTTCCGCGGATTCACCGGTCGCGTACTGGTTCAGCTTGTTGTAGAGGGTCTTGAGAGCGATCCCGAGTTCCTTCGCGGCCGACGGCTTGTCGCCGTCGTACTTCTCCATCGTCTGCACGATGACCTCCTCTTCGATCTCCCGCAGCGTCAGGGGACGCGGGAAGTTGGCGACGAGGAACGGCTTGCCGCCGACGTTCGAAGTCTTGCCTCCGACGCTCGACGGGAGATGCTCGGGAAGGATCTGCTCGCCATCCGAGAGGATCACGGCGTGTTCGATCGCGTTCGCCATCTCGCGGACGTTCCCCGACCACTCGTGGGCCTTGAGGAGGGCGACCGTCTCGGGCGCGAGGATGCTGTCGGGGACTTCACGCCGCTTGAGATGACGCGTGACCAGGAACTTCGCGAGCTGCGGAATATCGTCCTTCCGCTCACGGAGCGGAGGGAGCCGGATTTCGAACGTATTGACGCGGAAGAACAGGTCCTCGCGGAACGTCCCTTCCTCGACCATCTCTTGCAGGTTGCGGTTGGTCGCGCAGACGATCCGGACGTCGACGAAGATCGGATCGTTCTCGCCGACCCGCCGGACTTCCCCCGACTCCAGCACGCGGAGGAGCTTCACCTGCATCGACTTGTCGAGCTCGCCAAGCTCGTCGAGGAACAGCGTCCCGCCGTTGGCGACCTCGAGGAGCCCCTTCCGCGGTGCATCCGCCCCGGTGAAGGCCCCCTTCTTGTGGCCGAACAGCTCGCTCTCGACGAGGTTCTCCGGCAGGGCGCCGCAGTTGACCGCCACAAACGGCATCTGCGAGCGGTTGCTGCAGTCGTGGATCCGGCGGGCGACGAGTTCCTTCCCGGTGCCGGTCTCGCCGAGCACGAGGACGCTCGAGTCGGTCGGGCCGATCTTCTCGATGAGCTTCTTCACCCGCAGCATCGGGGCCGATTCGCCGACGATGTCGACCGTGCCGCGGACCGAGACGAGCTGCGTCTCGAGGGCGATCGCCTTGTGCTTGAGGGTCTTCTTCTCGGCGATCCGGTTGAGAGCGGTCGCGAGGTCGGGCAGTGTGTAGGGCTTCTTGACGAAGTCATACGCCCCCTGCCGGAGAGCCTTGATCGCGTCGTCGAGGTGGCCGTGGCCGGTCGCGATGATGAAGTCGGTCTCGGGGGCCGACTTCTTGAGCTGTTCGATGACCCCCCAACCGTCGAGGTTGGGCATCTTGAGGTCGATGATCGCCGCGTCGAAGGAGTGTTCCTCGAGGGCCTTGACCGCCTTGGCTCCGTCTTCGCAAACGATGACGTCATGGCCGAGCTTCGGAAGCTCCCGCTGGGCGATGAGCCTCAGTCCGATTTCGTCTTCGGCAAAGAGGACTCGCAATCCGCTGGCTGGCTTCTGCTGATTCACACGTCGCTCCTTGACGACCTTCGACATCCCTGTCGGGGCGACGAGTCGGCGGCGCGGGGCTCCACCCGCGTGAATCCGGCGATTCCGCTTCTCGTCGCTGGTCAGTCCGGGGTGATAACACAAACTTCGCGAACGGGGCAATCGGCGTTTTCCGCCATTGTTGAAGCCCCCGAGCCGAGGTTGACATGTGCGCGAGGATGCGTCTCACACCCCCCGTGGGCTCGGTCAGGACCGGGCATGACCAGCGTGATCCCGGCCACGATGAGAAGTGTGGACGCGGCGACCGCCTCGCGCGGGGCCTTGACCCAGCTTGTGGTCTACGAATCCGTCACCATCGTGCGGGCGTAGTTGCTGGCGTCCGCTGTCGAGCCCGGTTTGCCGCCGGTTGTCACGGTGGGAGACGGGGACCCCTTGGATCCCGCGGTGATCGACACCGCGACACCCCGTTCGTGCCGGCCCCACCAGGCCTCCGCCTCCT
>JAEYWB010000305.1 GCA_023429275.1 Planctomycetota bacterium | reverse complement strand
GTCATCCTGTTCATCATGATGATCCGCTGGACGATCCCGCGGTTCCGGTTCGACCAGCTGATGGGGCTCGCCTGGAAGGTGCTCATCCCGCTCGCGACCGCCAATGTCGTTGCCGTCATGTTCATCCTCGAGTTCGGCTGGAGCAAGATGTGGCTCTTCCCGATCTCGGCCGCCCTGTTCACGATCGCCGGCCTGATTTCCGTCAGCAACACCCAGGCGGAGCTGACGGCGGGACGCCGCAGGATCCGAACTGCCCTCGCCGCTGATCACGGCCACGGGGCGGCCCACCCGGCAGTCCATTGATGTCACGGCGGCCGGACGGATCGGAATCGCCCGGCCTGTGACCTCGAGACACGAATCCTCAGACACTCACCATCCCATGCCCATCGAATCCAAAGACGTCACCTGGGTCCAGGAGCCGGAAATCGGCTTCTGGGAAGCGACGTTTCTGCCGGCGATCGTCGAAGGTCTGCGGACGACGTTCCGCCACATCACGCACTACGAGCCGACGACCGAGCAGTTCCCCGAAGAAAAGCCCGAGCTTCCCCTGCACTACAAGGGGGTTCACCGGCTCAACCGCGACGAGCAGGGCCGCGTGAAGTGCGTCGCCTGCATGATGTGCGCGACCGCCTGCCCCGCCAACTGCATTGAGATCACCGCCGAGAAGGCCCCGCCGGAGTGGCCCGACCGCGACAAGTTCCCGCAGGAGTTCATCCTCGACGAGCTGCGGTGCATCTACTGCGGCATGTGCGAGGAAGCCTGCCCCTGCGACGCGATCGAGCTGACGCATCTCTACGACATGACCGGCTCGACCCGGGAAGAGATGACGTTCAACAAGGAAAAGATGCTGGCGATTTTCGACGCCACGAAGGACAGCGGGCGCGATCCTGTCCGTACCCGCCGCGGCCGGCTCAGCGGCACCTCGGACTTCACCGAACTCCCGGCCCTCGGCCCGGCGACCTCCGTCAATCCGGAAGACCGGTCCGCCAAGTCCCGGACGGCCGGCGTCATCCATGGAACCGCCGTCATGGAAACGGCGTGGGAAGACGTGGCGGAGAAGATCGAAGCGAAACAGCCCGGTTCGCAAGGCGGCTGATCGGATCGCCGCCACCACTGATCGACTGAAAACTGGTCACTGACGACTGCTCCCCATGGACATCCTCCTCGACAACTGGCACCTCCTGCTGCCGCTGCTGCTCGGCACTTTTGCCGTGTGGTGGCTGCTGCCCGGTGAAAGCCGAAGGCCGCGGATCGTCGCCGCCCTGGCGGGGATCGGCGCTCTCGTCATCGTCGCCGACATCCTGACGCCGAAGTCGTTCACGCCGGACGCCGCGGTGGAGACTGTGCTCTTCTACCTCTTCAGCGGGGCCGCCCTGATCTCGGCCGCCCTCATGATCTCGAGCCGCAACCCCGTCTACGGGGCTCTCTGGTTCGCCCTCGTGACTCTCAGCGTCTGCGGGCTGTTCACGCTCCAGAACGCTCCGTTCCTCGCCGCCTCGACGATCGTCGTCTATGCGGGAGCGATCATCGTCACCTTCCTGTTCGTCATCATGCTCGCCCAGCAGTCGGGGGCATCGACCTACGACGGCAAGTCGCGGAATCCGTTCTTCGCCTCCGTGCTCGCGTTTCTGCTCCTGGGAGCGATGCTCCTCACGCTGCAGAAGGCCGGCAAGTCGCTGGCCACTGTCGATCGGAAGCCGACGACGGCGGCTCGAATGTCCGGCACCGCCAGCAACCTGACGGTCCCTCCGACCGTCGACGGAGTCCGTCAGCCGATCGGAACGCTCCATCAGCTGGGACGGTCGCTGTTCGGCGACTACCTGTTCGCCGTCGAAATGGCGGGAACGCTGCTCCTGGTCGCGAGTATCGGTGCGATCGCCATGGCCCCGCGGAGGACGCAGGGAACCCTATGAACTCCATTGTCAGCCGCCTCGCGGCCGCGGCCGCACCTGTCGTCACGGCTCCCGATGGCCCTCCCGCCCAGATCAACGGCTATCTGGCGGTTTCCGCCGCGCTGTTCGTCCTGGGAGCGGTCGGGTTCCTGACGCGCCGGAACCTGATCCTCGTGATCCTTTCCGGGGAAATGATGTTGCACGGCGTCTCCCTGACGCTGACGACGTTCTCGAAGCTCCATGGCAACAACGAGGGGCAGGTCTTCACGATCTTCATCCTCACCGTCGCCGCCTGCGAGGCGGGGCTCGCCCTGGCGCTGATCCTGACGCTCTACCAGAAGGCCCGGTCGCTCGACATCGACCTCTGGAGCGTCTTCCACGAACCGGACCTCCCTTCCCCCGTCAGCCCGGACGAACTGAAGCCGGCGGAGGGGCCAGAGACCTCCTACGAAGACCTCCCGAGGCTCACTCCGGCCGGGCTTCCGCCCGACCTCAGCCGCGGCGACCGCCGGGAGACGACCACCAATGCCTGAAGCGACTCCCATGATCCTGTGGCTCATTCCGGGCGCTCCCCTCGCGGCAGCGGTCCTGCTTGCCCTGACCGGCAAGGCCGCCTGGAAGGAAAAAAGCCACCTGCCCTGCGCGTTCGCGCTCCTGGTGTCGTTCGTCTGCTCGCTGATCCTGCTGTTCAAGATCCTGCCGGCGACCTACGCCGCGGGAGCAGAGCATGCGGAGCACGCAGCTCACGCGTCCCATGAGCCTCGGCCCGGCGACAGCGCGGCCCCGAAGCCGCACGGCGTCGTCACCGCGGACGGCTTCGAGTGGCTCAAGGTCGGCACGGTCGACATCGGCTTCAACCTTCGTGCGGACGCCATGACGAGCATCATGCTCGCGATGGTGACCGGCGTCAGCTTCCTGGTGGCGGTCTTCGCCTCGGGCTACATGCATCACGATCCCGGCTACCCGCGGTTCTTCGCGGCGGTCTCGGGCTTTGTCTTCTCGATGTGCATGCTCGTGATGGCCGGCAGTTACCTGCTGCTGTTCGTCTTCTGGGAAGCGGTGGGCCTGTGCAGCTACCTGCTCATCGGCTTCTGGTTCCGCAAACCGAGCGCGGCCGCGGCCGCCAAGAAAGCTTTCGTCGTCAACCGGATCGGGGATTTCGGGTTCCTCATCGGCGTCTTCCTGATCTGGACGACGTTCGGGACCCTCGACTTCGACACGATCTTCAACCACGACGCCCTGGCGACCCTGAACGCGAACCAGCCGTACCTCCTGACGACGATCTGCCTGCTGCTGTTCGTCGGGGCGATGGGGAAGTCCGCCCAGTTCCCTCTGCATGTCTGGCTTCCGGACGCGATGGAAGGTCCGACCCCCGTCAGCGCCCTGATCCACGCCGCGACGATGGTCACCGCGGGGGTCTACATGGTCGCCCGTTCGACCCCGCTGTTCATGTTCGCCCCCAACGCCCAGCTCGTCGTTGCAGGCGTCGGAGCGGCGACGGCCCTGATCGCCGCCCTGTGTGCCCTGACGCAGAACGACCTCAAGCGGGTCATGGCTTACTCGACCGTCAGCCAGCTCGGCTACATGTTCATGGCCCTCGGAGCCGGAGCGGCCGGGCAGGAGTACGTCGGCTTCGCCGTCATGGCGGCGATGTTCCACCTGTTCACGCACGCTTACTTCAAGGCTCTCCTGTTCCTCGCCTCGGGAAGCGTCATGCACTCGATGGGGGATGTCATCGACATGCGTCGGTTCGGCGGCCTCAAGAAGGTCCTGCCGATCACGCACGCAACGTTCCTGGTGGGGGCGATCGCCCTCGCCGGGATCCCGCCCCTCGCCGGCTTCTGGAGCAAGGACGAAATCCTCGCCGCCCTCTACACCGGCATGACGCACGGGCCCTACCGACTGTTCTTCACGGTCATCCTGGCAGTTGCCTGCTTCACCGCCTTCCTGACGGCGTTCTATACCTTCCGGGCGTACTACCTGACGTTCCAGGGGGAAGAGCGGCTCCCGCCGGAAGCGGGGCACCATCCTCACGACGCTCCCCCGTCGATGGCCTGGCCGCTCGGGATCCTGGCGGTCGCCGCCGCTCTCATCGGCCTCGTGGTCGGTCCGACGCATCTCTTCGGCAACACCCTGCACCACACGCCCGGGATGCCGCACAGCGAGCACCACGTCAACTACCTGATCATGGGAATCAGCATCGCGATCGGTGTCGCCGGCTGGTTCATGGCGAAGGTGTTCTACGTCGACAACAAGGCGATCCCCGAGGCGGTCGCCCGCGGCTTCGGGCCGCTGTACCGCGCGTCGTACGACAAGCTGTACTTCGACGAGATCTTCCTGTTCCTGCTGGTCTTCCCCCTCAAGGGGATCGCCTATGCCAGTGAACTGTTCGACAAGTACGTCGTCGACCGCCTGGTGGACGGCGTCGGGGCCATTCCCCGCATCATCAGCAGCGCTCCGCAGCGAATGCACAACGGACTCGTGCAGTCTTACGCCTTCGTGATGTGGATCGGCGTCCTCGTCTGTGTTCTGTTCGTCATCCAGGCCCTGGCGGCCATGTAACTCCGGGTCGTGGCGGGATCGATTGCTTCCCCACAGCCTACAGCCTGAAGCCTCCGATGATTTTCACGATCGTCTCCCTCCTGTTCCTGCCGCTCGCCGTCGCGGTCCTGCTGCTGCTGTTCCGCGGCTCGGCGGGACCGGCCGTGCCGCGCGGGATCGCCCTCGTCGGCTCCCTGGCGACGCTCGCCGTCTCGCTGGCGGCCGCCTCGCAGTTCCGTGAGCTTCCCGCCCGCTCGGAGGACAGCAGCACGGTTCAGCCCCGAGTCGAAGCCCGGCATGCCTGGCTCACGGTTCCCCGCTCGACCAGCGGGACGGATCCCCAGGCCTCCGAGATCAAGTTCGAGTTCTACGTCGGCGTCGACGGAATCAGCCTTTCGCTGATCCTGCTGACCACGGTCCTGACGGTCTCCTCCATCCTGATCTCGTGGGACGCCATCCAGGACCGCGCCGCGGAGTTCTACACCTGCATCCTGATCCTCGAGAGCGGCCTCATCGGAGTCTTCGTCTCGTTCGATCTCCTGATGTTCTACGTCTTCTTCGAGTTCACCCTCATCCCGCTCTTCTTCCTCGTCGGGATCTGGGGTGGGCCGCAGAAGCGGTACGCCGCGTTCAAGTTCTTCCTGTACACGCTCGCCGGCAGCCTTGTGACCCTGCTCGGCCTCGTGTCGCTCGTCCTGTGGGTCGTCGGAAACACCAGCCTCGCGACACCGTTCTCGATCCCTGATCTCGCCCGAACGCTGCAGGCTCATCCCCTGCCCGAAACGATGCAGGTCTGGCTGTTCTTCGCCCTGTCGGCGGGGTTCATGATCAAGGTGCCCCTCTTCCCGTTCCACACCTGGCTTCCGCTGGCGCACGTCGAAGCCCCGACCGCCGGCTCGGTCCTCCTGGCCGGGGTGCTGCTGAAGCTCGGAAGCTACGGCTTCCTGCGGCTCTGCCTGCCGATGCTTCCGTACGCCTGCCTCCACTACGGGGCGCCGCTCATCGGCCTTCTGTCCGTGATCGGTATCGTCTACGGCTCGCTGTGTGCCCTCGTCCAACGGGACATCAAGAAGCTCGTCGCCTACAGCTCGGTCGCCCACCTCGGCTTCTGCATGCTCGGGATGTTCGCGCTGAACGTCGAGGGAATCACCGGCAGCGTCCTGCAGATGATCAACCACGGCCTG
Source organism: Planctomycetota bacterium (assembly GCA_023429275.1). Classification (GTDB taxonomy): domain Bacteria; phylum Planctomycetota; class Planctomycetia; order Planctomycetales; family Planctomycetaceae; genus Planctomyces_A. Next base: position 1,422 of record JAEYWB010000305.1, on the reverse strand, counting down.
TCGACGGGTGCCCTGTTCCTTCTCGTCGGCATGGTCTACGACCGCTACCACACCCGCATGCTCGACGACCTCGGCGGGCTCGCCAACAAGCTGCCGCTGATCGCGGTCGGTATGGTCTTCATCTCGATGGCGAGCATCGGGCTCCCCGGCCTCAACGGGTTCGTCGGCGAAGTCCTGTCGCTGATGGGGATGTTCAAGTTCAACGTGGTTTACGCCGTCATCGGGGCGACCGGCGTCGTCCTCGGGGCGTGGTACCTGCTGACGATGGTCCAGCTCGGGTTCTTCGGTCCGCTCCCCGAGCCGCGGAACGTCCACGACCCGATTGAAGACATGAACTTCCGCGAAGGGGTCGCCCTGGTTCCGCTCGCCCTGCTCTGCCTGTGGATCGGGGTCAGGCCCGCTCCCCTGATCGAGACGATCCGGCCCGATATCGAGCCGATCGCGAAGCTTTACGGACCGGTTTCCGCTTCGACCGCCGCCCACCCGGCCGGCGGCCCGAAGGACGTCTCCACCGTCGCCGCCCGGTAACGCCGCACTCCCCGACGATCGACGCGACACTCCTCGAACTCCGACCTGGCCTCCGCCGTGACTTTCGACCAAATCAACAACGCCACGCAGCTGATCCTTCCCGAGATCGTGCTCGTCGTCACGGTCTGCGTGATGTTCCTCGCGGGGCCGTTCCTGGTCAGCGAGTCGGGCATCGCCCCGAGCGGTCTCCGGCACCGCTGGGGATTCCTCTCGCTCATCGCCCTTGCGGCGGCGGGACTCTTCTGGTGGCAGAGCCCGCAATCTGTCCTTCCGGGGGGCCCCTTCCGGCTCGACGGCCTGACGTGGTTTGCCCGCGGCCTGAGCCTGTCGCTCGGCGCGATCATCGTGCTGACGATGTGGAACCAGGTCGATGACGCCCGCTCGGCCGAGTGCCACGCCTCCCTCCTCACGATTCTCGCCGGTGTCAACCTGACCGCCGCGGCGAACGACCTCGTGCCGCTGTTCCTCGGGCTCGAGATGGTCAGCATCCCGACCTACATCCTCCTGTACCTCCCCCGCCGGGACGACGCCGCCCGCGAGGCGACGATCAAGTACTTTCTGCTCAGCGTCTTTTCGTCGGCGATGGTCCTCTATGGCCTGGCGATGCTTTATGGAGCTGCCGGAACCACCAACCTCACGTCCATCACGGCTTATCTGCGAACCGGCTGGGGGCCGCTGGTCGCCCTCGGGAGCGGCCTGTTGATCGCCGGCCTCTCCTTCCGGGTCACGGCGGTACCGTTCCACTTCTACGCTCCGGACGTCTTCCAGGGATCCCCTTCCTTCATGGCGGGGCTGCTCTCGTTTGTTCCGAAGGTGGTGGGGTTCGTGGTGCTGATCCGCCTGACGGGGCTCGGTTCCCTGATGACGGCGGACGCCTCGATCAACATGGGGGCG
>JAEYWB010000263.1 GCA_023429275.1 Planctomycetota bacterium | reverse complement strand
AAATCCAGACCCACATTCGTTCTAGACGCAGACCTCTTTCCCGGAACATGGACTCCGGAGGTCAATCACTCGAGACCGTTGCCTGGCGAGAAACGAGACGACCTCTTGCCCGAAACGAGTCGAGATGCCCCGCAGTCATCTGACGATGCAGTCATTTGACGACGCCGCCATCTGACGATGCCGCCTTCCGCGACGGTTGCATCAAACTCGCGATTGGATCAGTGCCCTTCCGTCCACGGTGATTCAGGTATCCCTAACCGCGACTCTGGAGCCAAATGGCTCGGCCGATCGTGCCCGACGTCGGTAAGTGCAACCGAAATGCCAGTCGATGAGATTCGGGCGAACATGTCTCTCCAAAGTTCGGCCGGCACGGCCGCGGTGAAAGACCGGGATTCCCCTCGGGCGGTCCGACGACTGACGTCCCGCTTCCGTGCGCCCGTCATCCGTCATCCTTCGATCTCGCGGAAGCACAGCAAAAACCCGCGGGCGAATTGACCGACGCGTGTTGACATGCCCGGAAGACGTTTTCCGTGGGACCTCAGTCAGCGATTGCGCTTGCCGCTCCCCTGCACCGCGACATTCAGAGAAACGCCATCGGACCAATTGAAGGAATTCGAGTCGGGAGGTCGCTCCAAGGGACCGAAGTCTGTGTCAGACTGATCCATTTCCGCACTCCCTGTGCAGTCTCGGAGTGCCGGCGCGACTCGCCTCGGCAGTGCGGCATCGGATCCCGCCTCCTCGCCGGTCCACCGAGCGACCTCGCGACTGGGACGTCCGGATGTCGCCTGAAGAAGGTCCTTAGCCTGCTTGCCATGCCCCGGGAGCATCAAGGGGGGGACCCCGCGGGCGCCTGGCCCGAAGAGAGTCGGGCATCAGGATGGGGCGCGCCAGGGACCGCGACGGACAGTCATTCCTGGTCGACAGACACCAGCCAGACGTCCGACCAGTCGAGGGATCCCCGGGGGCATTCTTGGGGGCGATCTTTCGACCAGCTTCGAGCATCCACGGTTCTCTTCCGACTCCGTCCGCCGGACAAAGTTGGCGGAACTCGTCGGAGAGTTTTGGCTCCGGGAATCGCGTCAGAACTCGCCGACCGGCTCTTTGCCGGCGATCGTGGCCAGGGCGCGATAGAGGCCGAGGGCCATTGAGTCCGAGAGGAACCGGACGCCGCCATCGGCGAGGGCGAAGTTGGCGCCACCCGCGTGTCGGCTTTCGAAGCCGGTGCGGTGTTGCCAGTCGCCGGAGGGGTACGGGGCTCCGCTGAGGGAGCGGGCGTTGATCGGCATCGCCGCGATCGCACACGCTTCGACCGAGTGCGCCCAGGACCAACCGATGCCGTAGCGCATGTCCCCCGGGCCGAGCGGGTCGTAGACCGTTTCGCCGATCATCGTCGTCGAACTCAGGCCGTCGCTGATGTTCCGCCAGCCGAGGGCCCGCGTCCAGTTGAGGGGGTAGAAGAGCCCGTCGCCATCTTCCCAGGCTTCGCAGCCGTGGCCCCCTGTGCCGGGGTTGGCCCAGTCGCCCCAGCAGAACCCGGCCCCCTGGACTCCCTTGTAGTTCGTCGTTCCGACCTTGGGGTTTGTCCGCAGGTAGTGCGAGCGTTCATGGATCGCGCCGCTGCCTGAGAGGACGTCGGAGGGGCAGTTGAACGTCGGCACCGCGACGCCGAGGGCGGGGCTGTCTTTCAGCCGGGTGTTCGTGACATCGGCCATGTTCCACAGGCCCCCCTGGTCGAGATAGGGAAGGATCGTCGCCAGCCAGCTCCAGGAGTAGGAGTCTTCGAAGGCGTAGTTCCAGACATGGGTGTAGGCGTAGTCGCCGTAGCGATTGATCGGCAGGAGGGTGTAAGTCTCCTCGTAGTTGTGGACGGCGAGGGCGATCTGCTTGAGGTGGTTGCGGCATTGCGAGGCCCGGGCCGCTTCCCGCGCCTGCTGGACCGCGGGGAGCAGGAGGGCGATCAGGATCGCGATGATCGCAATGACGACGAGGAGCTCGATGAGCGTGAACCCTCGCGGGGGAGCGGATGGACGAGCCGAGAGCTCGGGCGTCTTGACAGTCGGGATTCGACCGACTCCGCGCGGAGTGTCAGCGGGCATGGGACACGATCTCCAGGTCGAACGTCGGCGGCTCGGCGGAAGGGCCGGAGGATGGGGAAGAACCGACAGAAGGAACGACGATCCGCAGCGGCGTCGACTGCGGGTCGTTGTACCGTGAGGGAATGAGGGACTTCGGCATTCCGGGATGAGCGGCCCCGGCGGAGGTCCTGGCCGACGCACTTGCGAAGACAACGACGCGGTACGTTCCCGGCGGCGCTCCGGGGCGGCCGCTCGTGTAGACGACGTACGTCCCCTCCGGGCCGGCGAGCGTTCCGGTCGGCTGATGCCAGGTCTCCCGCGACTCGGGCCGCAGCGATACGGAACCGCTCTCGAGGGGTTTTCCATCGAGCAGGACCCGGCCTGTCACCGGGACGAGGTCATTCGGAGCGGTCTCGGAACAGCCCGTGAACAGAGAGAGAATCACGGCCGCGGCGAGAAACGCCAGGCTCATCGATGTTCGTTGAGCAATCGCCGGCACGACAACACTCCGCGACGACACACCGACCCGACGTTCGAACGCATTCCGCCGGAGGAGAGGCGGATCGGGACGGCGGACCACGAGGTCGCCGGATGGAGATGGGAATCCGGCAGCGCCGCGGGCATCCTACCGAGAAGCGGACCGGAGGGAGAAGCCTGGTTCGAGCGGCCCGGCGTCACGCGGGCCTCTGATCAATGGCCGCCGCTTCACCCGTTTGACGCCGGGAGCGATCAGCATTCAGCCGAGAGCATCATGCAGACCGCTGACAGCTGATTGCTGATTGCTGACCGCTCCATCGACGTCCTCTCACTCACGAGCGGATGCACTCCGTCCGGAGAGGCTGCGCCGGGTGCCGTGCAATCATCGTCCCGCACCGATACGATCGCGGGACTTTGTTTCGACATCGGGAGTTATGTGATGGAAGCCTGGCCGATTGGTGTGTTCACTTCGATTGATGCGGGACTCGGCGTCCACCTGGAGGTCGCTCAGGAGCTCGGGATCCGGACCGTTCAGGTCCATGCCCCGCACGCCGGGACGCGGACGCAGGTCGCCGCGGACGCCTTCCTCAAACGGATCGCCGACGCGAACATCACGGTGACGTGCGTCTTCGGCGGGTTCGAAGGGGAGAGCTATGCCGATATCGCGACGACCGCCCGCACGGTCGGACTCGTTCCGGAGGCGACCCGGGCCGCCCGCGCCGCGGAAATGAAGGAGATCTCCGACTTCACGCGGCTCATCGGCTGTGACGTCATCGGAATGCATATTGGCTTCGTCCCCGAGCGGAACAGCCCGAGCTACAAGGGGCTGCTCGACGTGACGCGCGACCTGCTCGACCACGCCGCCCGCAACGGCCAGCGGATGCACCTCGAAACGGGACAAGAGACCGCCGATCACCTGCTCGAGTTCATCGCCGATGTCGCCCGGCCGAACCTGTTCATCAACTTCGACCCGGCGAACATGATCCTGTACGGCACGGGGGACCCGATCGAGGCACTCAAGAAGGTCGGTCACCTCGTGAAGAGCTGCCATTGCAAGGATGCCAAGTGGGCGCCGAAGGAACAGCGCGGCACCGGCTGGGGGCAGGAAGTGGCCCTGGGCGAAGGGGATGTCGGTATGGAGACGTATCTCCGCACGCTGAAGG
>JAEYWB010000242.1 GCA_023429275.1 Planctomycetota bacterium | reverse complement strand
CCCCGAAGCTCGACCCTGCGAGCGAGAAGCGGCTGCTGGCGTGGAGGGCGGGGGGGCACAACGGCGGCTGCCTCGAGTTCGGGCCCGACCGGATGCTGTATATCTCGACCGGGGACGGCTCCGGACCGAATCCCCCCGACCCGCTTCGGACCGGGCAGGACTGCTCTGACTTCCTCTCGTCGATCCTCAGGATCGACCCGCATCGGGAGGAAGAGGGACGTCCCTACGCCGTCCCGAAAGACAACCCGTTCGCCGGCCGACCGGCCTCCGACAACATCCGGCCGGAGATCTGGGCCTACGGGCTTCGGAACCCCTGGAAGATGACCTTTGACCGGAAGACCGGCGAGCTGTGGGTCGCCGACGTCGGCTGGGACCAGTGGGAGATGGTCCACGTCGTCACGCCCGGCGGAAACTACGGCTGGGGGGCCTACGAGGGGCGTCAGCCGCTGATTCCCGACGTCATCCAGGGGCCGACGCCGTACCTCCCTCCGCTCATCGAGCTTCCGCACACGATCTCCGCGAGCGTGACGGGCGGCTATGTTTACCGGGGCAGGAAGTTCCCGGAACTCCAGGGGGAGTACATCTTCAGCGACTGGGAGACCAAGATCGTCTGGGCCGGGAGTCGCGACAGGGTCGGTGCGGGAAGGATGCGGGACCTGGCGGATAGCGGCCTGCAGGTCGTGGCGTTCGGGCAGGATCCCGCCGGGGAGCTGTACCTCGCGGATTACGGTCAGGGGACTCTGCATACGCTGGAGAGGAATGATGCGGCGGTCGCGACCGAGCCGTTTCCGGGGAAGCTGAGCGAGACCGGTTTGTTCCAGGATACGAAGAAGGAAACGCCGGCCCCGGGGGTCTTGCCGTTCGAGATCAACATGCCGCAGTGGTCCGACTATGCCACGGCCGAGCGGTGGATCGCTCTGCCTGGGAACGAGTCGATCATCTGGCATCCCCGCGACCGGCCGGTCCCGGGGAGCATGTTCCCGCGGCAACTCGACTTCCCGGCGGAGTCGGTCCTGGCGAAGACGCTGTCGCTCGAAATGAAGGCGGGAGACCCCGCGACCCGGAAGAAGGTCGAGACGCAGATCCTCCACTTCGATGGCCGGGTCTGGCGCGGGTATTCGTACGCCTGGAACGACGAACAGTCAGACGCCGAACTCGTTCCGGCCGAGGGGCGCGAGCGGCGGCTCGTCGTCGAAGACGACCGGATCGCGGGGGGAAAGCGGATTCAGAACTGGGTTTTCTCCAGCCGCGTTCAGTGCCTCTCGTGCCACAGCCCCTGGCCGCAGCACACGCTCGCGTTCTCGCCAGCCCAGTTGCGGCGTCAGGTCGTTCGGGATGGCCAGACTGTTGAGCAGCTCGTGTCGCTCGAAGAGCAGGGGATCTTCCGTCGGGTCGACGGCGGACAGAAGCCGCTCGATCCGCTCGACACGGCGTCACTTACGGCGATTCCTCGCCTCGCCTCGCCGGAAGATCCGCGGGCCACATCCGCCGAGCTCGCTCGGAGCTATTTGCACGTCAACTGCAGCCATTGTCATCGAGACAACGGCGGGGGAGCAGGCAGCTTCGAACTGCTGCATCATCTGGCCGACGACCGGCTTCGGGCGATCGGCGAGGCTCCGCGCCAGGGGACGTTTGATCTCAGCGGTGTGCAGGTGATCGCCCCGGGAGATCCGGCCCGCAGTCTCCTGTACCTGCGGATGGCGAAGTTCGGTCGGGGGCACATGCCGCATCTCGGGGCCGAGTTCGTCGACGAACGGGGGCTGGCATGGGTCGGCGACTGGATCTCAGGGCTGGCGCGCCCTTTCCGTCGGCCGTCGGCTTCTGCCGAGGTTCCCGGTGCGGTTTCGGTCGCCGCGGTCGAGGAGGCATTGCAGACGGCCCGCCGGGTGGGTCGGAACGAGATCGACGGTGACGAGCGCGAAGCGGTTCTGAGGGAGGCCCATGAGAATGCGTCCGTCCTGCTCCGGGACCTGCTTGCCGGATACCAGCCGGTTGAGCGTCAACGCGAACAGCTTGGGACCGTCGTTCGCCCGGAGACAATCCTGTCACGGGCCGGAGACGCGGACCGAGGCCGGGAGCTGTTCTGGAAGTCACCAGCGCTCCAGTGCCGCGGGTGCCACAGCGTGGGAGAGCAGGGGGGGAAGGTCGGTCCGAACCTGCGTGAAGTGGCCGTCAAACGGACCGCAGCCGAACTGCTCGAGAGTCTTCTGGAGCCTTCGAAGAAGATCGAGCCGGAGTTCGCCACCTATGTCCTCGAGACCCGGTCCGGCCGTGTCGTCAGCGGACTGCTCGTTCGACGGACGGACGCTGAGGTCGTTCTGCGGAATGCCCAGGGGACGGAAGCGACGGTGTCGACCGCCGAAATCGAGAGACTGGAGAAGAGCGACGTCTCGCTGATGCCGGCAGGACTGCTGCGGGAGATGACCGCGGACGAAGCCGCCGACCTGCTGAAGTTCCTCAAGAGCCCAAGCGTGCCATGATCGTGCCGCGGCACTCGGTGCCGTCAAACGGGCTCACAAGGATGCGCAAGCGATTGTTCCTCACGGAGCACCGCGCTTCGGCAATCAGGTGAGGGTATAGGGCCCGGCCATCAGCCTGCTTCGTGACGCCGTCTGTGTGACATGACGATGTCCGAGGGTGCCGAGCCCGTTCCCGGCACGGAATCTCGAGCGCCTGTGAAAACAACAATGCCGGCCCGAAGAGACGCCATGGCATCGCTTCGGGCCGGCAATGCGGCTCCCGATACGGGGTGGTCGCTACGCGCGGGGAGGAGAGTCCTGTGAGGTGCCGTCCTGCGTCCGTTCACGCTGAATCGCCTGGTAGACTTCTTCGCGGTGGATGCTGACATCCTTCGGGGCTTCAATGCCGAGACGGACCTTGTCCCCCTGGATGGAAACCACCATCAGGGTGATTGAGTCGCCGATGATGATCTTCTCATCCTGCTTCCGGCTGAGAACGAGCATGAATCCCTCACAACAGCTTGCGATTATTTAAACGGGAGCAGTCCGAAGGTCACTTTCGGTTGGAGAGCCGACCGCGCACCATCGGAACAACTTCGATTCGGGACACTCCTTAGGACAACGGGTTCAATCCGCCGGAAGAGCGAAATCTGCCGGCCAGACGGTCTGTTCCGGGTATTCCGCCAACAACCGCCAACGCCGGTCTGGACAGTCGCGCCGGCCGTTTCGATTCTATCAGGCCCGAGGTCTACGGATAGAAGGTATTGAAAATGTCGACCGACCTCCCGTGGTTCGCACCGGGGCTGCAGTTCTCCTGCACCGGGTGCGGTCAGTGCTGCACCGGCAGTAGCGGATTCGTCTGGGTCACCGACGAGGACCTCACGGCGATTGCCGAGTACCTCGGCCGGCCGATCGGCGAGATCCGTCTGCTCCACACCCGTTTTGCCCAAGGCAAGATCAGCCTCCGTGAGCATCCGAACGGGGACTGCATCTACCTCGACCGCAACCGGCGGTGCATGATCTATCCGATCCGCCCGATCCAGTGCCGGACCTGGCCCTTCTGGGAACAGACAACCCGAACACCCGAGACGTGGCAGCAGACATGCGAAGTCTGCCCAGGCGCCGGGACGGGAACATTTGTTCCGTGGGAAGAGGTCGCTCGGCAGGCGGCCAGCTCGGGGATCTGAGGAGGGAGCTGTCAGCGAACAGCTGTCAGCAGTTTTGCTGAGGGCTGAAGGCTCAGTCACTGAACATTCGTGCTCTGTGGATGCGTGACTCTGGGGAAACCTTGACGATTTTTCCGAAAAGTCTGCGGAGCGAACGCCTGACGACCCGATGAAACAGTCGGGAGTGTTCCCGACACTTTCCGTTCCGCCACCGGTCGCCGGTGACGGGAAGAAGCAGGGAAGTCCGTCCTCTCCGGATCGACTTCTTGACATTAACTCAAATGCCACAATACATTTGAGCGAACGCGACCACCGTGCTTATGGTGGATGCGAGTCAAGAGGTGCCTGGAGAACGACGTGACCAAGAAAGAAATCGTCAAGGATATCTCCGAAGAGTGTGGACTGACACAACTCAAGACCAAAGAGGTTGTGCAGAAGACCTTTGAGGCGATTATCGAAACCTTGGTCAGTGATCCGAAGCACCGTATCGAATTGCGGAACTTCGGAGTGTTCGAGGTGAAGAAGCGAGCGGCCCGCAAGGCCCGCAACCCTCGGACAGGAGATCGAGTCGAAGTGCCGGAGAAGTACGTCGTTACGTTCAAGCCCGGCAAGGAGATGGAGGAAGAGGTCCTCAAGTTGGAGAAGATGGGAGCGGCCCTCGCCGTCGACGATGAAGAT
>JAEYWB010000189.1 GCA_023429275.1 Planctomycetota bacterium | reverse complement strand
GCAAAGCCCGCTCGGCCAGTCCGCAGTACCTGAGCGTCTTCGACGGCTTGTTCCGCGACACGACGTTCGGCGTCCTCGATGTCGGCGACTACATGAGCCTCGTCCTTCTCGACACGGGGCACATCTCGGCGATCGACGGCGACCAGACAAGCTGGCTCGAAAAGACGCTCGCCGCGCGGCAGGACCGGCCGCACCTTCTCGTCGCGAACCACGTTCCCGCATACCCCTCCTTCCGGCCGACCGTCGTCGGAGAGAACCATGCGGGGACGTGGTTCGCGACGAGAAGGTGCGGCCGGTCCTGCCGGGCCGCGAGCGTCTTTTCGAGCCAGCTCGTCTGGTCGCCGTCGATCGCCGAGATGTGGCCGGTGTCGAGGAGCACCAGACTCATGTAGTCGCCCACATCGAGGACGCCGAACGTCGTGTCGCGGAACAAGCCGTCGAAGACGCTCAGGTACTGCGGACTGGCCGAGCGGGCTTTGCCGTAGGCCCCGTTCACTTCGTGATTGCCGATGCAGCTGATCATCGGGATCAGCCGTCCCCGGGCGTCGACCATGCCGGAGCGGTAGTTCTGCAGGAACTTCACGAAGGTCTTGGGGCTCGTTCCGTTGTCATAGGCGAGATCGCCGCCGATCAGCGCAAAACGTGGTTCCTGCGCGGCGGCGATGCGGTTCGTACTGATGGCGTGCGAGCCGACGCCGCAGTCCCCCCCGGTGACGAACTGGAGCGTGTTTGTCGCCTTCGCCGGCATCGTCCGGAAGCGAAGGACCGCGCCGTCAGAGCCGATCCGAAAGCGATACTCCGTATCCGGGGTGAGCCCGGTCACTTCGCAGCGGAAGACCTTCGAGTCGGTATTCGGGAACTCCCTGGTGCGGACGGGGATCGTCCACCAAGGGTCCTTGTCGAACAGGGCGAGTTCGATTTCCTTGCCCCACGCCCCCTCGGCGCCGATCCCCTGGATGACGACGCTGGTGCAGGGATCCTCCTGCCAGGTCAGGAACAGGGTGTCGGGACCATCGACCGATGGTGCGGACTCCTTCTTGGCCTCTTCGGCGGCGGCATCCCAAAACGGCGCGACGAAAAGAGCCGAGGAGAGGCCCGCCAGCGAGGCGCCCAGGAACTGCCGGCGTTTCCAGTTGGTCATCGGTTCCCTATCCTCAAAGGACCGTCTTGCACGTCAGAATGGAGCGGGCTGCCGTGGGCCCGTCGCGAGATGAGGCCAGTGTGACGCGGGTCGATCGTTTTGGGGAGTCTTCTTCGGGGCCGGGCCTCACTCTGACTTTCGTGCGACGCCCTGTGAGGACCGGCGGACTAGCGTCGCGCTGGTCATAGTGGACGGGGGGCCCCGGGCGACCGACAATAGAGACGGTTCACGCGGATCCCGCGACGAATGCTCGTTCACACGCGGATTGCGACACACGGTTTGCGACACAAGGGTCAGTCCAAACACCATCAACGGCCACTCGGCGGACGGCCCGCCACGTTTCAGCCCGGACTCGACGCCGGTCCTGCTGGGACGTCTCTCCAAGTGCCCGGCGCCGGCGAGGGAGCCATGACCACCAAGTACGGATATGAATACTACGAGTGGGAAGCGGCCAAGAGCGAAATGCGGTCGGTGCTGATCGAACGGGCTCGTCATGGCAAGACGATCTCCTATTCCGACCTGATCGCTCAGGTCATGACAATCTCGTTCGAGCCGGAGTCGTACGCCTTCGCGGCGATGCTCGGCGAGATCTCGTCGGAGGAGGCGGCGGCGGGCCGCGGGATGCTTTCGGTCGTCGTCGTTCAGAAGTCGGGCGAGATGCAGCCGGGCCAGGGATTCTTCGACCTGGCGAAGAGGCTCGGCCGAGACACCACCGACACGATGAAGTGCTGGATTGATGAGCTGAGGCACGTTCACCATGTCTGGAGCAACAGCGAGGCCTTCGCATCACGGGCATGAGGATGCGGCCGCGCGGATTGATCGGTCGGTGCAGCGGATCGACCAGGCGTCGCTTTCCAGCTCCCGACCCCGAAGGCCGGGTCATCAAAGGCCCCTGCGAATCTCCCTTGCCGAGAAAGCATTCTCATCAGCAGCAATCCTGCACCTCACAGCGACTTAGGCAAAGTCCTTGGCATCGCTCCAGCCGAGTTCCTGTAGCGAGGGCTGCATCCTACGATGCCGGTCTTCATACGGAACCCTTGTCCGTCGGCCGCAACGATGTCCACTGCTCCGTCCCCGCCGCCCCCCTCAACCGTCCCGACTACGGCCACGCGGCCATCGGAGTTGTCGAGCGGGTCCAAGGGGACGAAGCGACTCGTCATTGTCGGCGGCGGCTTTGCCGGGATTAACGCCGCGCGGTCGCTCCGGAAGGCGGACCTCGAGATCACCCTCGTCGACCGCCAGAACCATCACCTGTTTCAGCCGCTCCTCTACCAGGTCGCCATGGCGGGCCTCAGCCCCGCCGATATCGCCGCGCCGATCCGCAGCATGCTGTCGGCACAGCAGAACTGCCGCGTCATTCACGGGGAGGTCACGGGGGTCGACTTCGATCAGTCGATCGTCCAGGCCGACTTTGGCGAACTGCCGTTCGATTACCTCATTCTCGCCTGCGGTGCGCGGCACTCGTACTTTGGGCGAGACGAGTGGGAAGAACACGCTCCGGGCCTCAAGACGCTGGAACAGGCGACCGAGATCCGCCGACGGGTCCTGACCGCGTTCGAGACGGCGGAACGGACGGTCGACCTCGAAGAGCAGCGGCGGCTCCTGACGTTCATCGTCGTCGGCGGCGGGCCGACCGGCGTCGAGCTCGCCGGCGCGATCGGCGAGATGAGCCGCTTCACGCTCGCGAAGGATTTCCGGCGGATCGACGCGAGCGCCGCCCGGATCGTCCTCATCGAGGCCGGGCCGCGGATCCTTCCCATGTTCTCCGAGACCCTCACGGCAAAGGCGATGCGGCACCTCGAGCATCTCGGCGTGCAGGTCTGGACCAATGCGAAGGTGACGTCGATCACAGCCGACGGCGTTGAAGCGGGTGGCGACCGGATCCGCTCAGCGACCGTCCTCTGGGCAGCCGGTGTCGTCGGAGCGCCGCTGGGAAGAGTCCTCGGGCTTCCGATGGATCGCAGCGGCCGGATCATCGTCGGGCCCGACCTGAGCGTTCCGGACAAGCCGAATGTCTTCGTGGCGGGCGACCAGGCCTCGTTCACGCATCAGACCGGCACCCCGCTTCCCGGAGTCGCTCCGGTCGCGATGCAGCAGGGGCGGCACCTCGCGAAGAACATCCTGAGAGATCTCGCCGGCCGGTCCCGCGAGCCCTTCCACTACACCGACAAGGGGCAGATGGCGACGATCGGCCGCAGCCGGGCGGTCGTTCAGACCGGCCGCATCCAGATCAGCGGATTCATCGCCTGGATGATGTGGCTCGTCATTCACATCTACTACCTGACGGGTTTCAAGAACCGCATTCTCGTCGTCATCAGCTGGGCGTGGTCGTACCTGACGTTCAATCGCGGAGCGAGGCTGATCGTTCGGCGCGACTGGCGGATGTTCCGCAAGAGTGAAGACCCGAAACCGCCTGGCGTATGACCGCCCCGTTCTGTTCAAACCAACGAAATCGACCGCGCCGGCACGCCGCCCGTCGTTGAGGAACTCATCAGATGTTGATCGCTTCTCCTCGGATCGCCCGAGCCGTTTCGGGCCTCCTTCTGTCGCTCGTCACGGTGTTGTCAGCGGGCCATTCGATGGCCGACGACCCGCCGGCAGCGCTGAAGACGTTCCGCTCCGAGTTCGTCTTGATCCAACCGGGCGAAGGGAAGTTCCCCAAGTCATTTCGCCGGGGATCGGAGGAGGCGGCGAGCGAGCGGCCGGTGAAGGAAGTCACCATCGCCAAGCCATTCCTGATGGCGAAGTACGAGGTTCCGCAGGACCTCTACGAACTCGTCATGGGACACAACCCGAGTCGCTGGAAGGGACCGCGGAATGCTGTCGAGATGATGACCTTCCGCGAAGCGGAAGAGTTCTGCCAACACATCACCTCCGACCTGCGGAAGGCGAAGCTCATCGGCGATCGCCAGGTCGTCCGGCTCCCGACCGAGGCGGAGTGGGAATACTGCTGCCGGGCCGGAACCGAAACGGCTTACAGCTTCGGAGACGACGCCCAGGGGGAGGGTGACCAGGGGAACAAGGCTTCGCTCCTCGACCCGTACGCCTGGCACACCGGGAACGCCGCCGGGAACGATCCGCCTGTCGGAAAGCTGAAGCCGAATGCCTGGGGACTGTACGACATGCACGGCTATCTCTGGGAATTCTGCAGCGATCCCTGGACCGCCGACTACTCCGAGGCCCCGGTCGACGGGACTGCGAAGGCCGCGGTAGACGAATCAGCCCATCGCACGATCCGTGGGGGCTCCTGGAAGGACCGATACGATCAGCTGCGGAGTGCCACACGGAAACGGATCGATCCGGACCAGCGGGACGACGCTGTCGGGATTCGCTGCGTTCTGACCGTCGATCCGGATGCCGGTCGATAGATCTGTCGCCGCAGCAAGCGGCAGCGGTTTCCTCAACTCAACGTCTCTGTCCGAGGAGATGGCGATAGAGCGTGTCGTAGAGTTCTACGGTCCGCTCGGTCGTCCGCTTTTTCAGCACCCACTCCCGGCCCCGTTCGGCGCGACTCCGCGCGGAGTCTGAATCCGTCAGAAGCGTGTCGATCGCCCGGCTGAGCTCCGCTGGGTTCCCCGGCGGCACGACCAGGCCCCGCTCGTCGTTGCCGATCAGCTCGCGGACACCTTCGACATCTGTCGAAACCACCGGGCATCCGGCCGCGAGGGCTTCGAGGAGGACATTCGGCATTCCTTCCCACCGGGAGGACAGGACGAACCCCCGCGCCGCGCGGAGCAGGGCGGGGACGTCGGTTCGTGAGCCGGCGAAGTGAACCCGCCCGGTCAGCTTCAGCGAACGGGCGTGTTGTTCGAGATCTCCGCGAAGCGGCCCTTCCCCCACGATGACCAGATGCGGCGGCTCCCGTCGCGAGGCCACCTGCGAGAAGGCGAGAAGCAAGGTCGCGTGGTCCTTCTGCGGCGTCAGCCGGCCG
>JAEYWB010000418.1 GCA_023429275.1 Planctomycetota bacterium | reverse complement strand
CACATATCCACCATTGTGCACGTCTGGTTCTCCGCCGCCTCCAACTGCAATGGTGATCTGTCGCAGAAGCCGTCTACGCTTCGCCATCCGTTCGAATCACTGGCTTTGGTGGTTGCACTGCGGGAAGGACTTGCATTCGATGCTGAGCATTGTTCCTAGAGCCGACCTGTTGGAATTCGAGGCCTAAGTTTTTGATCTTTTTCCTGACTGACACCTTACGCGTCTTGTAGGCGTGGTCTGCGATTCCAAGTTCACGCCGTATCGAAGCGGTCTCCAACAACACGCCCCGGCTCTTGACGTAAAAGATGAAGACCGCCCATTCCGCCTCGCTGAAATCAACCGGCAAGTTTTTGTCGGATTTTCGAGCCTTACGAGTGGGCTCGTTGATCTCTATCTTGAAGTGGGAGTCTTTGACCCATCGATCTTCTAGTTCTGGTGGCGGGTCAGCAGAACTGATAGGTCTCATTTCCAAGAGGTATGCATCAATGCGCCCCCATCCGTCGACGGGGTAGTCGAACATCTCGACGACTTCGCGGTTGTTGCCGTCGGAGGATGAGGCCATCGCGGCTTTCGGGCCACGAGAAAGCTCTTCGAGAATCACTCCGTGGGGCTTAAGCAACTCCTGCAGTAGAGCAGCGTTCCGGTAATTGAATGGCTGCTTTTGCTGTAGTTCCTGATCCAGCCCCTCAAGAACTATCCGCTGGTGAAGGTCGCGTGCTGCGAGCGCATCTTCTGCGCCTTGCTCTGTGTCTTCGTCACTTTCTCTGAGGTTTTCTTGGACTATGAGTAGCTCCGGCAGCGCGTCTGATTCTCGTTCGCTTTCGGCTAGGAGCTCTCCAATTTGGAAGTAGTTGCGCTCGTCGGTGCTGAGGGTCGAGCGAATCGGTTCTCGAACAAGGTCGAGTAGGCGAAAAAGCTCATCAAAGAAGGGAATCTCCCCTCGATATAAGATCTGAGCGAGTGCGTTGTCACGAAACGGGCTGGTCAGGGAAACCGCCTTCTCAATAGACCGTCGGACGAAATCTGAAGCGATCGTGTTCGCGACGTCGAGTTCGAATTGGAACAGAATGCGATCGAGCGCGCGAAGTCGGTCGTCGTACAACGGAAAAAGCTTCTTCGTACAGACCTCGCACGCCTGTCCAAGATGAAAGCCGAGACGGATCAAGTCCACCTGGCGGCGACTCATAGGTTTGCGGCTCTCACTCATCATCCGATCTCAGAAGCAACACGAACCGCGAGCTCCAGGTCGCGTTCGGCGTACACCTGCGTCACATCCGCGGACGAGTGCCCGAGAGCGACTTGGGCTGCCTCGAGCCCGAATCGCCGTCGCACCTCCGTCCCGTGTGTATGCCGGATTTGGTACGGGAACCAGTGCGGAATGTCCACTCCCGCCTCACGGGCTCGGTTAATCCCGTACGTGATCGCACGCCGGTACGAGTCTGGCGTGTAGGAGGGCTGGAATGGGCGACGCCGCTTCTTCCCCTTCCGGCTCTCTTTGCGACGGGTACGCGCCCGGAGCTCACAGGGGTAGATCTTGGTCTTTCGATCGGGTCGACAAGCGAGCGCACGCTGCTCGTTCCGCCACTCTTCGGCTTCCGCGGGACTGAACCGGCACGCGTCGGCCGCCCGTTCGAGGAACGGTTTCAGAACTTCCTGGGCCTTGGGGCCGAGTGGAACGTGCTTTTCGCGCCCGAGGTACTCTGTCTTGTGGGATCGGGGCGTGTAGAGCCACACAGCCCCCGTCATGCCGATGTCAATCGGCCGCATCTGCAACACTTCGGCGGGACGCATGCCGGTCAGGAGCTGCAGCCGGCAGATCGCAGCGGCCTGTGGGGAGAGGTAAGGGATCGTCGCCTCGACAACCTCCCGCGGAACGGGTTTGACCGGATCCCGCTCGATGGCTTGAGAACGACCTCGTCGAAGGCCCGCGACAGCCTGCAGGCCGTGGAAGACCGACGGTGAGATCAGCTCCTCCGAGACGGCCCACTTGAAGGCTCGCTTAATCCGGCTCATCCGGCGGTTGATCTCGTTCCGGCACAGGTGCTGGTGGTCGATCATGTGCTGGCGGACCGCCTTGAACGCGAGCGGACCGAAATCTCGGACGCGGGATGTTCCGTACAGCTGATTGACCGGCTTCAGCGCACCGCGAAGGCTTACGAACTCCGCAGCCCCCTTGCCGTAGTAGCCCTGGGCGAACTGGAGGTACTTCAGGATGAGTTCCGCGACCGGCAGGTCGGGGTCGAGAACACTCGGGCCTACGTCGTGGTGACTCGGACCCGTCTGAGTGGCCAGTTCGGCGACAAACCGGGCGTATCGCTCACGGCTCGTAGGGGCTTCGTACGGGCCGAAGTAGATGTCGCGTCCCTGGTGGCGGGCCCGCCCCTGGCCGGAGGGTTTGTGGAGCTTGTAACGGGGAACAACGGACTTGCGTGGCATGGGCGGAATTCTTGGCCGCCTGTGAAAAGGGGTAGAACTACCACTTTTCCAAGGCTTCCAAGCCGCTCTGCCCAACACGGGCAGGTACGCTAAGTCGTGCGTTCGGCCAGAGTTATGTCAGTACACCCCGGTGGGCTCGAACCACCAACCTTCGGTTCCGTAGACCGATGCTCTATCCAATTGAGCTAGGGGTGCATCCACGTCTTTCCCGTTCGACGGCCTCGAAGGACTGTCGTGAACGAGTCACGACAGCCGCTTGGCGGTCGCCGCGGGTTGGATCGGGAAGGAAAAATAATGGCGAGTCGAACCGGATGATGCAAGGGAGCCTGCATCGCTGGAAATCTGCAGTGTCGGAGCCAACTTGCGGGGATCTCGAGACGAGCTTCAGCACGTGATTTCCCCGTCACAGAGTGTCCTCGGGGCTCGCTGCGTCGCTTTGCGGAGCTGTCTCGACGTGCGGTCCATATTTGGCCGTGTTGGTCGGTTCAGTACCCCTGGATACCCAGGAGGGAGCTGAGCTGGGTGGAGCCGGGGGCGAAGGAGCCGAACTTCGGCTCGACCGAGATGCCGACTCCGAAGTTGTTACGAGACCGGTCGTAGCCCATCCCGATGTGGAGCAGCATGTATTCGCCGATCCGGGTCAGGGTCGCCGTCTGGCCCCGGTCGATCCCCTCGGCCACGTCATACGAGGTGCCGAGTGTCGAGACCCACTTGTCGCTCATCCGGTACGAGAGGCTGCCGACGAGGAGCTGCGTGCTGACCTGCGCGACTTCCACCTGCCGGAAGCCGACGTAGACGCTTCCCCGCGTGCTCCGCTGGCTCAGGACGCCGACATTCCAGACCCGCTGTCCGCCCGTGAACGGATCGAAGATGCCGTTCGCGTGGATGCTCGTCCGTTCGCCGACGTACCAGGCGTACTGTCCGGAGATCAGGCCGAGCGTTTCGCCGAAGTTGTCGCGGTTGGCGTTCGGGAAGACCGACATCTCGAGATCGAGAGTCATCCAGTCCTTCGTCCGCGGGCCGGCCGGGGAGCCGACTTTCGTCTGCCACCGGTGCCGCCAGCCGAACGTGGCGACGTGCAGGTCGTCGACGAGTTCAGGAGCCATTGCCGTGACCGACCGCTGGAGTCCCGAGCGGATCGCGTACGATCGGGGATCGGCGAAGGCCGGGAGCGCCCCGCCGAACGAGTTGATGACCATCCGCTCGCGGAAACGCTCCTGGGCGTCCTCGTCGAACTCGTTGTACTGGGCGATCGACCCGATGCTGCGGGAGGCCTCCGAGTAGGAGTAGTCGACATCGAACACCATCTTGTGAGCGAGGCCGTTGAGGCCGAGGATCCGGCTCTGCACCTGCGGGAAGGCCCGCCAGAACTCGATGCTCGCCCGGATGCCGAGGCTGCCGTAGAACCGGTCGATGCTGTCGCCGGTCATCCCTTCTTCCCAGTAGGCCGCCTCGCCCACCGCGTACGGGACGACCTTCGCCGGCCCGACGTTGAAGGGGAGGCTCAGCTCGTGCCGGGTCATCGCCACAAGCCCTTCGACCTCCGGGAAGTAGGGCAGCGGCGTGAAGACGTCGTTGGGATTCGTCGGCGGATTGGCGGGCTTGATGTGTCCGTAGCCAACGGAGGTGTGGGAGCTCCAGTTGAGCAGATCCCCGAGGAGAGGCTGGCCGAGGTAGGTCAGGTCAGCCTTCGGCAACCAGGAGGTCTGGTCGAAGATGTTGTTGAGCCGGTCCCGGACCATGATCGAGGCGGTCAGGTTGTCGTACTGGTGCGCGAGCTGCGCCATCGTCTCCTTGTCTTTGCCGGTGTCGTACTCGCTTTCGTACCACTGCTCGCGGAAGTTGCGGTCGTCATTGAAGACGTAGCCGAGCTCGGTGGTCAGCGACGTTCCGGTCGGCATCTCGATCCGCTGGATCCAGTCGGCTCGTCCGCGGTTGGCGTTCGGGAACGTCAAGGCGCGGCGGTCGAGGCCGAGGTTGTCGAGCCCCTCATCGTAGATGTACCGCAGGCGGCCATCGCCACGGATTCGCGACGGCACGCCGAAGACGTTGATCGACTGGTCGTAGTCGAGCCGGGTCCCGATCGCGGGGCCTCGTTCGGTATAGCCATCGAGCTCGAGGTTCAGGTCGACCCCGTCGTTGAGGTCGAGGCCGAACAGGGTGGGAAGGTTCCAGAGGGTCTCGATCGACACGCCGTTGATGCTGTCGCTTCCGACCGTCGCGCGGCGGATCGGGATCAGGCTCTCATCCGCCGGACCACTGATGTAGGGAAGGCCGAGGACCGGCACGTTCTCGATGTAGGCCCGCGGATTGACCGCCGTGACATAGGGGGCTGTCGGACCAGTCGCGAACGGGTTCGGCTCGTTGTCGACGAAGATGTCACTCGCCTGGATGCGATACCCCGGCTGGCCGAACTCGCTCGTCGTGACGAATGCGTTCTGCGCGTGAAACTTGTTCTCCGACGACTGCCGGAGCGTGTCGGCCCGCACGCGGAGGGTGGCGTCGTACTCGGGGACATAGGTCCGGACGTCGGCGTTCATGAACAGGCCGCGCCGCTCGCGGATGTCATAGAAGGCGTTCGACGCCTGGACGACGTTCGTCCCCTGTCGGATGACGATGTTCCCTTCGAGATAGACTTGGAAGGGGGTGTTCTCGTCGATGTCGAACCCCGCCCCGATCGCATCGAGACGGTTGGCATCGGTCCAGATCACCGCCCGGTCGGCGGTCAGGTCGATCCGCGTGTAGATCTTCTGGCCTCCCGCGTTGATCGGGACGTTGTCGACGACGATGTTGACCCCGCGGGTCACCGTCACGACGTACTCCGGAGGGGCGGTGTTCGGATTGATGCCGCCGCGGATGACCGGATCCTGCCCGATTGTCCGCGGGTTGATCGTGACGTGCTGCTGCGGGCCTGGACCGATCAGCAGCGGAATCTGGCTCGAACCCTGACCGCCGGGGCCCGGAGCGCCCGGCACGGCAAAGCCGGGAGAGGCGGGCATCCCCGGTCCGACGGCTGACCCTGACGGCGACGTGAACTGGGCGAGTTCGATGGCATCACGCTCGCGGCGGCGGTTCGCAAGTGCCCGCTTGAAGATCTCCCGTTCCTCCATCGAGGCGTACGTCAGGTTCTTCTTCGAGATGACAGGATCGACGGTCGTGACGAGCGTGATCGAAGCAAACGGATGGACATCGCGCGACTGGGGGCGCTCGATGACGACATCCCCTTCCATGTAGACGAAGTACCGCTGCTCACCTTCCGTCGGCGACGGCTCCTTCAGGACGACCATCTCGTTGGCCGAGAGCTTCAGCCGCCCCTGCGTGATCGAGCACCGGCCCCCGAGGTAGAGGGCGTTCTCCTGCGCGGTCCCACCTGCCCCCTGATATTCCCAGGCCCAGGCCTGATCCGATTTCAGGTCAATCGGATCGCTCGGCCGTGTCGCAGGGACCTCCTGGAACTCGGCGGGAACGATCTGATGACCGATCGGCGCCCGGACCGGCGGGGTGGCCGCAGAGTGGCCTGCTGCAGCTGGTGGATTCGAGCCGAGGCGAAGAAGAGGTGTGCGCGGCTCCCCCCGGGCCGTCGTCGCGCAGGCGATGACGGCACAGACCATCAGACACAAGTTGCTGCGACGAAGACGCGGCAAGCGAGTGGGTCTCGGGTAAGTCAGGGAGGGAAGGGGAAGTTTCCGATGTCGGTGAGAGCCGGAGGGTTGTGACGACCACCGGCCCGCCGACGAGGAGGGCATGAGACCTTCGATGACGGGAAATCCCGAAGGTCCGATATGGGAGCGGGACTATACGACCGGCCGATTTTGAGGGTCAATACGGGTGTCCGGCGACGAATCACCGACGCAAGTCGTTACCCCGCAAGGCGATACAGACCATCCCCAAAGACACCACCGACCGACGGCTGGCCCGACGGGCCCTTTGCGGCGATTGCCAGTTGCGGATGGTCACCCGGGGAAGAGACGATCGATCGGGTTTTTTCCTTCACGACGGATCGATCATGCGCTACCGAACTGCCCTGCTTCCGATCGTCGGAGCGGCGTTGATCGTCATCGCCATGGCAGTGCCGCTCTTCGGCGTCCTTCGTCCGATTCGGGGTCTCACGCGAACGTATCGGGACGCGGTCCGACAGCCGCGAACGCAACTCGTCAACCGGCAGGCGGTTCGACGGGTCTCACAGTCTGTGAGGCACGGTTTCGTCCTGCTGCCGGTTGCGATGCTGGCTGGGGTCTGCGGAGCGGGATGCCTGCTGACCTGGTTTCTTGGGCTTCGCCCCCGCGCGGCCGACGAAAACAGTTCCATATAGAAGCCATTTCAAAACCCAAAGGTCTGTCGGTCGATCGGTCGCGACAGGATTCGCCACTTCGACACAGAGGTCGGGGCTCTGGAGCAGCTCTCCGGCCGCATCGACGAAGCCGGATGAACGGACGGACGGACGAGTTTTCGGGTTGTCTCTCGCGGGCGCGCGCGAGCGCAAGTCTGCGGACCCCGGAATTCCCGTCCATTCGTTCAGTCGTCCGCAACCACTCCGCGCGGAGTCGGGCGGAGGCGTCTGCCAGTCCGGGCGGACGATGAACCGTCGAATCGACATTCGGCGCCCGGTTGGAGAACTTTCCAGGAACGCAATTCTGCCGATCGATCGGCCACGACACGAAGTCGCGACAGAGATGACAGAGAGCCCTCTGAGATGTCTGTGGGAAGAAGAGGTCCTGAAGCAGCTTCTTCGCCGCGACTCGCAAGCGGAGCTCGAGCCTGGCCCCAGAGGCACCGAGAGATCTCACCGCGTTTCACCATTGCGCCGCCGCAAAGCAGCAGTCTCTTCCGGGGGGATGCACCGATCTCTTTGAGATCTCATCGGGCCACGACGGCGTCCAGGATCCCGCGAACCCCTCTCGCGAGCGAGTCGCTGGCATAGGGCTTTCGCAGTGTCTCCGCTGGCCCGGCGAACTGCTGACCGACGGTTTCCAGAAGATCGTGGTTCCCTGACACGAACAGGACCGGCAGCCGGGGCAGCTGCTGCCGGACCTCTTCCGCGAGACGGTCCCCGGACTGTCCGGGCATCATCAGGTCGGTCACCAGGAGATCGATAGAATTGTTTCCGCGGACGGCTCCCTTTCCTCCGGTCGATTTCACGAATTGAGAGGCCTCTTCTGCACGGGAGAAAGCATGGACCTTGTATCCGTGAACGGACAGGATCTCCGTCGCGAGACTTCGGAGGGCCTCTTCATCCTCGACCAGCAGGATCGTCTCCGTTCCCCGCGGACTCTCGGCCGGGGCGGCATCGACCTGCCGGGGAATGATTCCGCCAGCGACCTTCGGGAGTGCGATACGAAACGTCGTGCCGACGCCCGGTTTGCTTTCGAGGGCGATCGTCCCACCGGCCCGCTCGACGATATCCGACACGGTCGAGAGCCCCAGGCCCGTTCCATGTCCTTCCTTCTTCGTGGTGAAGAAAGGTTCGAACAGCCGACGACAGGTTGCCTCGTCCATTCCGCAACCGGTGTCGGCGATGATCAGCTCGAGGAACTCACCCGGCCGTGCCTTCGGATATCGGGCGACGTCGCGGAGCTCCAGTACGACGGGGCGCGTAGCGAGCGTCAGCCGCCCCCCCGAGGGCATCGCATCGCGGGCGTTTGACGCCACGTTGAGCAGCACCTGCTCGATCTCGACCGGGTCGATCAGGACGGCGAGCCCCGAATCGATGTTCTTGATCTCGACCGCTATTCCCTGGCCGACGATCCGCTGCAGCATCGGCTGGAAGGCCTGCAATGCCTCGCCGAGCGGGAGGACCTGCGGAACGACCTCCCGGCGCCGGCAGAAACCGAGGAGCTGCCGGGAGAGAGAGGTGGCTCGTTCCCCCGCCATCTGGATCTCGTCGATAAACCGGGTGACGCGGGTGTCCCCGCCGGAGCTGAATCTCGCGAGCTCGCAGTTCCCGAGGACGACCGTCAGGAGGTTGTTGAAGTCATGGACGATTCCCCCGGCAAGCATCCCGATCGCCTCGACCTTGCGGCTTTGGCGGAGGGCCGTTTCCCGCTCCGCGAGGGCCGCGATCGACCGTTCATGTGCAATCCGGCGGGCGATCTGCCGACCTGCACAGACCAGGATCTCGGTGAGTCGCTGTGGGTCCCTCCCCGGTGAGAGTCCGCGGAGCACGATCGCTCCGAGGACTTGTCCATCGGCCGCGAGCGGGACCGCGACTTTGACCATGAGCTCCCGGGAGGGAACGCCGCGGAGCGGTGCGGGCTCGCCCGTTCCGGCGACGCACAGGACATCGTTCGCCTCAGCCGCCCGTCGCCGCAGCCGTTCATCGCAGTCCTGTTCCTCGTTCGGAGCGCGGTATCGCGGACGGGGGATGAT
>JAEYWB010000114.1 GCA_023429275.1 Planctomycetota bacterium | reverse complement strand
GTAATCCTTCAGGGCGGAGTGGTGGTCTCCCACCGCTTCCTCCGCGAGGGCGATTCGAAGCAGAACCTCCGGGCGACGGGCACCGGTCGAGTGCTTGATGAGCGCGGTGTACCGCTTCAGAGCGCTGGCGGGGTTCGCTTCCGACAGGAAATTGTCCCCCTGCAACAGCAGGACGCTCAAGTTTTCGTTGAGGGGCTCGATCCTGGCGTCAACGGGCGCGGCAGCAGGAGAATGCTGGGCCTCCCGGGTGGTCGCATTCGCCGGAGACTTCTCGGTCTCGGCTCCGTGAGCGGCAAGGTGCCCATCGACAGCGGCGGCAAGATCGACCGGTTTCTCGCGATCTGTTTCGCCCTCCGGGTGGCCCGCGATCGACGGCTGTTCAGCCGCGGGAGAAGAGGGCGCGTTCTTCGCCGATTCTCTCAGCAGTGTCGAGCTGACGAAGAAGCTGCCGAAACCGATGGCGCCGACAAAAAGGGTCCCCAGAAGACTGCGCAGCACCGAACGGCGCCTCGGAGGCGAATGGTTTCCTTCGGCGGTAGTGGGTTTCTCCTCGGTCATCTCGTCAAAGACTTCAGGAATCGTCGCTACAACCGTTCAAGTCGACCGAATCCTTTCAGTCTCATCGGCGTTGGAGCGTCTCGAATTCCACGGAATTATTTGCCGCAAGAACTCGCCGGGAATTTCGATCTCTACTGTGTCAAGGGTCCGTGGGCACACCCAGGCCGTTCCGTCTCACGACGGAGCCCGGCCGAAGGTGTCAACCCGACCTCTCTGCAGGCTCATGTCCGCCCCCTGAAAGCGGACAGCGCGACGTCGAACACGACGTCCCGTGACGGGAGCGTCCCTTCCGTGCAGTCCCCGGACTGTCGGAACAGCCGCTTCCGATGAACCGCAGATGACACAGCAGGTAGGCCGGGACGTTGATTCGGGTCGCGCGAAAGCGGGCCCCGGAGCAGCGGCCCGGCAAGGAGCGTCGCGGAAGAAACTGCCGCGGCGATCGTCAGCACGGAGCCATTGTCACCCCTGTGCCTGGCACGAAAGAACCCTCAGGACGGATTTGACCGTTCTCCCGGTCCTTTCAAGAGCCCCCCTCCCGATCCGGTCCTGAGTGTCCTGGCACGCCTTTCGTAAGGAACACAGTCGTGGGTCTGTCCATCACAAACAATGTTTCGTCCCTGAACGCGCAGAACAACCTGTCGCGGGCCAACAACGCGCTCTCCCAGTCGGTTGAGCGGCTGTCGTCGGGCCTGAAGGTGAACCGCGGTGCCGATGGACCGGCCGCCCTCGTGATCTCGGAAAAGCAGCGGGCCCAAATCGCCGGCCTGAAGCAGGCGATCGACAACGCCGACAAGGCGGTCTCGCTCGTTCAGACGGCCGAAGGGGCGCTGAACGAAATCAACTCGCTCCTCGTCAAGGTCCGCAGCCTGGCCCTCGACTCGGCGAACGCCGGGGTCAATGACGCCGATGCCCAGGCGGCGAACCAGGCGGAGATCGCAAACGCGATCGACACGATCAACCGGATCGCGACGAACACGCAGTTCGGCACGAAAAAGCTTCTTGACGGCTCGTCCGGGATTTACGCATCGAGCAGCGACGCCGATGTTGCCATCCTCACAACGTCGACGGAGACAAAGGCCGGAAGCTACGCGGTCAACGTGACCTCCGCGGGGACGCGGGCCATCATCGACCCCATCAACACTCAGTCGTCGAACCTGGCCGCGGACGAGGTCCTCACGATCAACGGCGTCGCCGTAACGCTCGGCGCGGGGCTTTCGCAGGCGCAGGTGGCCAGCCGGATCAACGAGTTCTCGGCTCAAACGGGTGTCGTTTCCGTCATCGATCCGAGCAATCACACGACTCTTCGGTCGGTGCAGTACGGCTCGAGCGCCTCGATCAGCGTGATTTCAAACCTTGCGGCCGCGACGGACAGCAGCGGCTTCGGCACGACGCTTCAGACCGACTCGGGCTCGGATGTTCAGGGAACGATCGGGGGAACCGCATTCACCGGAGTGGGGAACGTCCTGACCGCGACGTCGGGGCCGGCGAAGGGGTTGTCGATTCAGCTCGGGCCGGCGGCCGGATCCTACTACGGAGAAGACACGGTCGCGGGCAGCCAGGGCTCGGTGACCATCATTGACAATTCCGTCGTCTTCCAGATCGGGGCGAACAAGGATCAGACGGCCCAGCTCGCCATTGACAGGGTCAACGCGACGGCGCTCGGGGCCGGTCTGGGCGTCACCGGCAACCAGTTCAACAGCCTGCAGGACATTGAGGTGACCTCCGCCGGCAAGGCTCAGGACGCGATCGCGGTCATCGACGCGGCCATCGACGACATCACGAACCTCCGGGGAACACTCGGTGCCTTTCAGCAGAACACGCTGAACTCGACCATCAACAATCTTCAGACGACGCTGGAAAACACCGTCAACGCCGAATCGACGATCCGCGACACCGACTTTGCGGAGGAGATCGCAAACTTTACGAAAAATCAGGTTCTCGTTCAGGCGGGGATGTCCGTCCTGAAGAATGCCAATCAGCAGCCGCAGCTCGTACTGTCGATGCTCCAGTAGACCGACGCGAACAGTCGATAATGCTGGCAGGACCGTCACCTTCGACGTTCCGTCCAGCGCTCCATTCCCCCCGGGTCGATCCGCCATGCCTACTATCGACGGCCTGATCACCGGGATCGACACACAGGGAATCGTCGACAGCCTCCTGGCCATCCGGAAGCAGCAGACGGACATCCTCACGGCCCGGCAGACCGAGGTGAAGTCGAAGCAGGCGGTCTACGCGTCGATCAAGAGCCAGATCACCTCGCTCCGCTCGCAGGCGGCGATTCTCGGCAAGGTTCAGAACAACGTCTTCGTCTCCCGGAAGGCGAGCGTCAGCGACGAGGCGGCCCTCTCCGCGACCGTTTCGAGCAACGCCGCCGCCGGGGTCTATCGGCTCAAGGTCAACACGCTCGCCCAGGCCCACCAGGTCGCGACGCAGAGCTTCACCGACGCCGACAGCGAGATCACCCAGGGGACGCTCACGCTCCGCGCCGGGTCACGCTCGCCGATCACGGTGACCGTGGACGGCACGAACAACACGCTTCAGGGGCTGGCCGACGCGATCAACGACGCAAACGGCGGGGTCTCGGCGAGCATCGTCAAGGACGGATCGGGAGCCCGCATCGTCCTCAGCGCCGAAAAGACCGGCGCTGAGAACGCAATCACCGTCACGAGCAATCTCGGGGCGTCGTCGGGCGGCGCGATTCAGCCGGCGTTCGACCTCGACAACCCGGTCCAGGCGGCCAGTGACGCGTCGGTCACGCTCGGCTCCGGGACCGGGGCGGTGACTGTGACAAGCCCGACCAATCAGATCTCGAGCCTGATCAACGGAGTCGTCCTGAACCTGGCGGACGCCGATCCCTCGAAGACGATCACCCTCTCCGTGACGCGCGACACTGCCCCGGCCGTCGAGGCGGTGCAGGACTTCGTCGACTCCTACAACTCGCTCATCGACTTCATCGGGAAGCAGACCGCCTACGACGCCGCATCGCAGAAGGGGGGCCTGCTGCTGGGAGACAGCCAGGTCAGCTCGATCCGCAACCAGGTGCAGAGTGCCATCCTCGGCGTCGTCGGCGGCGTCTCCGGACAGGTGAACCGCCTCTCTTCGATCGGGATCTCGGTCGGCGATACGGGCCAGCTCACGTTCAACTCGTCGAAGCTCAGCTCCATTCTCGACGGCTCCGTGCCGGGGGTGGGGGCCGATGATGTCCGCCGCCTCTTCGCCCTGGATGCGACCAGCACGAACAGCGGCATCCGCTATGTCACGGGAAGTAACCGGACCGTCGACTCGAGCACCCCTTATCAGGTCGACATCACGCAGGCGGCGGAGCAGGCGACGGCGATCGCGACGAACACGATCGGCGCGTCCACGGTCATCGATGGGTCGAACAACAGCTTCTCGCTGACGGTGGATGGCAAGTCGACCGGGACGCTCACCCTGACCGAGGGGACCTACACACAGGAAGCCCTTGCCGCAGAGATCGAGCGGATCATCAATGCTTCGCCGGAAATCTCTGGTCGGGCGGTCCGGGTCGCGGTGGCCGCCGACAAGCTGCAGATCACTTCGCAGGCCTATGGCTCCGCGTCGGAGGTCCGCCTTGGAACGGCATCGGCAAACGCCACACTCGGCTTTACGGGGACAGAGTCCGATATCGGTCAGAACGTCGCCGGCTCGTTCATCGTCAATGGTGTGGTCGAGGAGGCGACCGGCAGCGGCCGGCTCCTGACCGGCAAGGCGGCGAACAAGAATACGGCCGACCTCCAGCTCCGTGTGACGCTCTCCGGCGCGCAGGTCGCGGCGGGGCCGGAGGGAGACGTCACCGTCACCCGTGGGATCGCATCAAAGCTCGACCAGCTCCTCGGCAAGATGCTCGATCCGGTCACCGGAGACCTCAAGGCGGTCGATGAGCAGTTCGAAGCGCGGATCGAGCAGTTTCAGAAGAACATCGACCGCCAGAAGGCGCTGTTCGACGCCCAGGAAGCCCGGATCCGGGCGCAGTTCACGGCGATGGAAGCGGCGGTCCAGCAGCTCCAGAACACGGCCGGGATTCTCGGAAGCCAGCTGGCCGCCCTCACGGGCGAGAACTGATTCACCTCGCTGACTCACTCCGCGCGGAGCGAGGGGTGGGGCGCGACCTCGCGGGTCGCTCGGGTCGTAGCGACTCTGCCGATCAGGCCCGCCGTAGCCCGGGCGACGGGGATACGGGTCGTGCGAAACGCTGCACCGCGAAACGCCGCTTCGAGACCGGTTGCTCTCAGCCGATCGACCGGGGCCGTCGATCAAATCCCTGCCCGGCGATTGACCATCGCCGCCATCCAACCAGCAGGTGACCATGAGCCGACACGTCAACGCGTATCGTCAGGTGCAAGCACAGAGCTGGACCCGCGTCGATATGCTGCTCGCCCTCTATGACAAAGCCCTGCTGATGGTCGAAGCGGGGATTCACCTGCTCGAACAGGGGCGGATCGAAGACATCTCTCCGGCCCGGGTCCAGGTGCAGCGGCTCCTTCTCGGGCTCATCGACGGGATGGACCTCGAGAAGGACGAAACCAGCCAGAAGATGGCGCAGGTCCTCATGTTCGCGATGCGTCGTGCGTCGCTCGACGATCCCTCGGCCTGGCGGGACGCTCTCCGGATCATCCAGCCGCTGAGCGACGCCTTTCACGAGATTCGCGATCAGGCGGTCGCGGCGGAACGTCGAGGCGAGATTCCCCCTCTCGACTGGGGAACACAGTTCGCATTCAGTGCCTAGTGTTTTGGCACAGCCAGGAATTGGGGTTCGTTAGATTAGCCGGAACGCGATAGCGTCCGGTTCGAACCGGGAGCGAGCGCCCGCCGGCCAATGGACGCAACCCAAAATCCTTCGTGTGACAAAGCACTGGCAGCTGAGACGAGCCCCCTCATAAAGAAAGAACGCTGGAGATTCTCTCTCCAGCGTTCTTGACTCTCTTGAGTTCGGCTCGATCGGCTTACCGCTGAACGCGGGCCGAGCCTCCCTTGGCCAGCTGTTCGACTTCCGGCAGGCGGGCCATCGTCGTGTCCCCGGGGAAAGTCGTCAAAAGCGCCCCGTGAGCCCAGCCGAGGCGGAGGGCCTGCTCGGGGGGCTTGCCGCTGATGAGGCCGTAGATCATGCCGGCCGCGAAGCCGTCGCCCCCGCCGATCCGGTCGACGACGTCGAGCTGCATCGTCGGGCTGACGTACTCCTTGCCGTCGAGCCACAGGACCGCCGCCCAGTCGTGGCGGTTCGTCGAGTGGACTTCCCGCAGCGTCGTGGCGACCGCCTTGACGTTCGGGAACTTGGCGGTCGCTTCCTTGATCATGCCGAAGAACGCCTTCGGGTCGAGCTTCGACGAGGACTCGACATCCTGCCCCTTGAGCCCGAGCCCCTTCTGAAGGTCCTCTTCGTTGCCAACCAGGACGTCGACGTGCTCGACGATCTTCTAGATCGTCTCCTGCCCCTTCTTGTCGCCGCCGACCGACGCCCAGAGCTTGGCCCGGTAGTTCAGGTCGAACGACGTGATCGCGCCGGCCGCCTTAGCTGCCTTCATCCCTTCGATGATGACCTGCGACGTCGTTTCCGACAGGGCGGCGAAGATGCCCCCCGAGTGGAACCAGCGGACCCCCTTCCCGAAGATCTCCGACCAGTTGAAGTCGCCCGGCTTGAGAAGAGCGCCGGCCTCGTTCGATCGATTGTAGAAGACGACCGGCGGACGGACGCCCAGACCCCGGTCGCTGTAGACGGTGGCGATGTTCGGGCCGCGGACGCCGTCGTGATCGAACCACTTGTAGAACGGCTTCACTCCCATTTCCCGGACGCGGCCCTGGACGAGCTCCCCGATTCCGTAGTTGACCATGGCGGTCGCGATGCCGGTCTTCAGCCCGAAGCAGTCGGCGAGGTTTGCGGCGACGTTGTACTCTCCGCCGGAGACGTGGATGTCGAGCGACCGTGCCTTGCGGAACGGGAGAATCCCCGGATCAAGCCGGTGGACGAGGGCCCCCAGGGACAGGAGGTCCAGCTCGCACGAATCCTGGCGGATGTTCAGACTGCTCATCGCTCTCTCGGCTCTTTCAGACGTTGACAACCAGCGGACGGTTGCCGCGAAGACGGACCCGCGGCCAAGCGGGCAAGTTGGCATTGGGGGGAGCGATTTTCAAGTCCTCGTGGTGCGACGCGTCGTGAGGGTGGGTCCGCAAGAATCGGCGAACTGTCCCTGGAAATCCGGGGGAGGAAATCCGGAATCGGAAACAGATGGGAAGGACGAGGACGCGAGGCTTCCGCAGCCGTCGTTTGAGCGGTTCTCGTGCTTCGAATCGGTTCCGGAGTCAGGGTTTCGGATTTCCGAACCGTCCGGGAGGGAAAGGGGGCTCGACACGCCCATCCTTCTGTGCCACTGGGAGAAACGGCGAAAATCTGAGCGCAAATCAACGTGCAAATCACAGGCGGCGACGCAACAATAAGGGACGCGGTTTACGGACTGCACAGACGTTTCGACGACATGTTTTCGAAGAACAGAGGGCGCGGCGATGGTCCTGACACCTGAACAGGAAAAGATCGGCAAGGAAAACTTCTCGAACGCGGTGTCGGTTTCGCGTCGTGAGTTTCTCAAGGGGGCGGCCGCCGGCGGCGTCGGCCTCGGAGCCCTCTACTTCGGCTATGGCGAGCTGACGGGCGATCCGGTCCGGACCGCCGTGATCGGTACCGGGGACGAAGGAAACGTCCTGATCACGCAGCACCCGCCGAAGTACATGCAGATCGTGGCGATCGCCGACCTGCGGCCGTCGAACCTCGACCGCGCTTTCACCGGAAGCGACAACGAGGCCCGCATCGGCCTCAACCGCAAGCTGGGGCCGGACGTCGCGGCCGGCATCAAGCGATTCAACTCGCACAAGGAGCTTCTCGCTGCCAAGGACGAGCTCAAGCTCGAGGCGGTGGTCATCGCCGTCCCGCTCAGCCAGCACGCTCCCATCGCCCAGGCGTGTCTCGAGGCGGGGCTGCACGTCCTGACCGAAAAGCTGATGGCCCGCACGATCACCCAATGCAAGGAGATGATCCGGCTCGCCCGCGACAAGAACAAGCTTCTC
Organism: Planctomycetota bacterium; assembly: GCA_023429275.1. Lineage (GTDB taxonomy): Bacteria > Planctomycetota > Planctomycetia > Planctomycetales > Planctomycetaceae > Planctomyces_A. The sequence goes on along the minus strand of JAEYWB010000114.1, from coordinate 5,869 downwards.
GCCGTCGGCCACCAGCGCCACTACAGCGTGCTCTACGACAACTCGGCGAGCCTCATCAAGAGCGGCATGCTCGGCGACATCAAGTTCATTCGCGCCCAGTGGCATCGGAACAACAGCTTTCCGATGAGCGACCAGTGGAAGAAGCCCATCTCCAAGCAGGATGCCGAGGCGCTCGCGAACGTCAACCTCAAGGATTTCGGCTACCGGGACGCCGAAGAGCTCGTCAACTGGCGGCTCTACAACACGACCGGCGGCGGCCTGATGGCAGAGCTCGGCAGCCACCAGATGGATGCCTGCAGCATCTTCCTCGGCAAGGTCCACCCGCTGGCGGTGCAGGGGTACGGCGGCCGGAACTTCTACGGCGTGCCGGGCGTCGGTCCCGAGGACAAGTGGAAAGACGAGCGGGAGATCAACGACCACATCTATGTGACGTTCGAATTCCCCGGCCCGCACTATGAGAAGGAAAAGCGGGACATCGCGATCGTGACCTACTCGTCGATCAGCACGAACAAGTTCGAGCCGTACGGCGAGACCGTGATGGGCAGCCGCGGGACGCTGATCGTTCAGACCGAGAAGGATGCTCTCCTCTTCAAGGAAGAGGGACGCGGCAGCGAAGGGGGCGGGGCTGATCAGCGGATCTGGGTTGTCGCCAACCGCTCCGGTGGCGGAACCGTTCTCGAAGCCTACGAGACCTCCTCCGGTGCCAAGAAGGCCACGGGAACGGGGGGGAACGACTGGTCGGCAAATGTCAGCCGCGGCTACACGGAGGAGATGGAGCACTTCTGCTACGCGATCCGCAACCAGGGGCCGAATTACTGGCCGGACGGCAAGCCCCTCTCGCCGGACAAGGGTGGCCTGCGGTGCAACGGGGTCGTCGCGATGGCCGACGCCATCATGGCGATGACCGCGAACCTCGCGATGGACAACCAGAAGCGAATCGTTTTCAAGGACGCCTGGTTCGATCCGGATAGCCCGGCAGTCCCCGAAACCGATCCCGACTGCCTCGCCTGATGCCCGGATTCCGCCAGTTCGCCGGCACACGCCATGTCCGGTTCGAGACGTGGCGTCAGGGGCATCGGTCGGCGACTTCGCGTGACTCCTCAGTGCCGGAGGGAGGCGTCTTCGGCGGCGGAGGTTTCGAAAGACCACCACTGGGCAAGGTCACCCGGGACGCTCTGCGCGTCTTGGCCCTTGTACGTGTGGCCAGGGGGGCGATAATGGATTGCCACGGCGCCATGTCGGCGCGGGCCTAAGGAGTTGCTCATGAAGTCGGTCTGGTCTGGCGTGTTGGCGCTGCTGGTCTGTTACGGACAACAGACCCTGGCGGCCGCGGAAGAGAAGGCGGCCGAAGCGGTCGTCCCGGTCTTCACTCTCTCGGGAAGCTATTCAGAGATCACCCATCCGGACGATCCGATCTTCGGTTCGATCGGCAAGGAGTCCCTTCGAACGGTCGTTGGCCGGCTCGACAAAGCCTCCAGCGACCCCAACGTGAAAGCCGTGGTCCTGCTGATGGGGAGTGCGTCGCTCGGCACGGCGCAGCTTGAAGAGTTTCGCGCGGCGCTCGACCGGCTCAAGAAGGCCGGGAAGCCGGTTTACGCTCACGCGGACGACCTCAAGTTCGGAAGCTTTGCGCTTCTGAGCGGCGCGAAGCGCGTCAGCGTTTCCCCCACCGGGGACCTCTGGATCACCGGGCTCTACGGCGAACAGATGTTCGTCCGCGGCCTCCTCGACAAGCTCGGTGTCGAACCCGACTTCCTCACGTGCGGGGACTACAAGAGCGCCGGCGAAATGTTCATGCGGAGCTCGTCCAGCCCCGAAGCGAAGCAGATGCACGACTGGATGCTCGACAGCCTGTTCGAGCGGTTCGTCGAGCTCATCGCCAACGGCCGCGGCGTCCCGGTCGAGACGGTGCAGGCGTGGGTCAAGCGGGGCCTGTACTCGTCCGAAGCCGCCATGACGGAGGGGCTGATCGACGCGGTCGAAGACCGGTACGACTTCGCCGCGACGATCAAGAAGGACGTCGGCAACGGCGGAAGCGGCACGGTCAAGTTCGACAAGAGCTACGGCAAGAACAAGGGGCAGCAGATCGACCTGAACAACCCGTTCGCGGCGATCCAGCTCTGGGCGCAGATTCTCGAAGGTCCGAAGGTCAGGAAGTCGAACAAGGACGCAATCGCCATCGTTCACGTGAACGGCCCGATCATGCCGGGGAGCGCCGGCCCCTCGTCCCCGTTCTCCCTGAGCGAGGAAGGGGCGTTCAGTGAAACGATCCGCAAGGCGCTCGACCAGGTCGCCGCCGACCCGAAGGTCAAGGCGGTCGTTCTGCGGGTCTCGTCTCCCGGCGGATCGGTCGTCGCCAGCGAAGTGATTCTCCGCGCGACCGAGCGGGTCAAGGCCAGGAAGCCGCTGGTCGTCTCGATGGGTGATGTCGCGGCGAGCGGCGGGTACTACGTCTCCTGCCGGTCCGAGAAGATCTACGCCGATCCGACGACCATCACCGGCTCGATCGGGGTCATCTCCGGCAAGCTCGCGACTTCCAAGGCCTGGAACCAGTTTGGTATCAACTTCGAACCGAACCAGAGAGGCCACAAGGCCGGGATCCTCAGCGGAGCCGCGAAGTTCACCGAGGTCGAGCGAAAGGAACTTCAGGGCTGGATGGACGACGTCTACGGAGTCTTCAAGAAGCACGTGACGGACGGACGCGGCGAGAAGCTCAAGAAGCCGATCGACGAAATCGCCGGGGGCCGCGTCTACACCGGCCGGCAGGCTCTCGAGCTCGGCCTTGTCGACGAACTCGGCGGGCTCAATGACGCCATTGCCTATGTCGCCGAGAAAGCCAACGTGAAGGACTACGACGTCCGCAGCCTTCCGCGGCCCAAGAACTTCATGGAAGAGCTCCTCGGCGAGCTCAACCAATCGACGTCGAAGGACGACGAAAAGACGCTGTCGATCGACACGGCGCGCCCCGCTTCGTCCAGCAACCTGCTGCTGAAGTCGGTCGGCCCCGTGCTCGACGGTGTCGACCCGGCCCGGGCGAAGCTGATTCGCCAGGCCGTTCAGTACCTCGACCTGCTCCAGCAGGAACAGGTGATCGCCGTCTCGCCGCTGCTGTACCTCGAGCTGTAGCGGACGCAGGTTCCAGGATAGACGGCCCGGACGCGTGTTGTCCGGGCCGTTTTCGTATCGAGAATCGACGAGAGAGTACGACACCTCGATGCTCAGCGACTTCCTCAAGATCGGTCCGAAGATCTCCGTGCTGCCGGTCATTCACGGCAGCGGCGATTTTGCGATCGAGGTCCGCCGGGCGATGCTCGCCCAGAAGTTCGACTGCCTCGCCGTTCCGCTCCCTCCGTCATTCCAGCCCGCCGTCGAGGCGGCGATCGATTATCTCCCCGGAATCACGATCGTCATCCAGGACGAGGTCCCGCCGGGCGCAGTCCAGCGGGACTGGACTCCCGAGTCGGATCGGGAGGAGCGTGACGAGGAGGCTCCCGAAGGGGCCCGCGCGAGCTACGTGCCGATCGATCCCTGCCAGCCGGTGATCGCGGCCCTGCGGATCGCGAAGCAGGAGCGAATGCGTCGAGCGTTCATCGATCTGGAGACCGACAACTTCCAGGTGACGAGCGCGCCACTTCCCGATCCGTATGCGCTCAAGAAGGTCGCCATCGACCGCTTCGCCGCGGCGGTCCTTCCCGCCGTCCCTCGTCCCGCCGCCGGCCAGCACGCCGAACGGATCGCCCACATGGCCCGCCGGCTCCGGGAGCTCGAGCGAAAGCATTCGTCGATTCTCCTTGTCTGCTCCGTGACCGACTGGCCCTGGATTCGAGAGGCCTATACCGAGAAGACCGCCGCTTCCGCTGACGAGGTTGCGGAGGTCGAGGAACCGCGGACCTTCCGCGTCCAGCCGTCGACGCTGCTGTTTCTGTTGGGCGAGCTGCCGTTTATCGCCGGCCTGTATGAACGGGCCCGGCAGGAGCTCGAGGACGACGAGAACCTCTCGATCGACGGCGTGAAGGAACTCGTCCTCGCGGCCCGCGACCGGTACCGGGCCGACCTCAAGAAGCGCGCCCGCAAGCTGTCGCCGCATCTCCTGGCGACCTACCTGAAGTACGTCCGCAATCTGTCGCTGATCGAGCGGCGGTTTACCCCGGACCTCTACACGCTGATCGTCGCCGCGCAGCAGATGGCGGGAGACCAGTTCGCCATTCACGTCGCCGAGACCGCACGGGACTATCCCTACCAGGATTACCTGCCGCATGACGAGTTCGAGATGTCGATCGACCGGGGCAAGTTCCCGGACGGGACCATCACCCGGTTGAAGTCGCGGCTCCCCGGCCCGCCGGTCACCTGGCGGACCTGTCAGCTCAACCGCCGTCCGCCAAAGATCGACCAGGAGAAGTGGCAGACGCTGTGGAATCCGTTCCGCCAGTGCAGCTGGCCGCCGGAGGACGTCGCGATCGAGCGGTTCCGGACGCACGTCAAGGATCACGCCCTCAACATCCTCGGCCACGACCTGGCGCGGGTCGAAAAGTTCTCGACGAGCCTCAAGGATGGCCTCGACATCCGGGAAACGCTCCGCAACTGGCACACCGGCGACCTCTACGTGAAGGTCCTCCCGCCGAGCCGCGGCAACCTCGACTGCGTCATCATGCTGTTCGATTCGCCGGCCGATCCGCGGGACTACCCGTGGCGGATCACCTGGCACGCGGAGAGCCACGACGAGTCGACGCTCTCCTTCTTCGCGACACACTACCGGGGCGAGGTGGTCGGGCCGGGGATCGCGCAGGCGCAGTACGGCGGAGCGATGTTCCTGTTCCCGCCGCGGGATGTCGTCGACATCTGGCGGGACCGCCGGTTCGACGCGGCCGATACGCTCGAGGAGCGAATGCTGCTGGCTTCGTTCCACTACTCGACCGAGAACCACATCGCGATTCTCTCCGAGGCGACCCCGGGGGCCGCGTGGCGGAGGCTGGCGAAGAAGCACGGCAAGCGTCTCGTCCACGTGCCGCTCGCGCACTTCAGCCAGGAGACGATCCAGCAGCTGCGCTCGTTTCACGTTTTGAACGGCCAGCAGGTTCGCAGCTACGCGGAGCATTTCATCCGCAAGGGGTAGGCGCCGTCACGGCGGGGCGGACGTTACCCTGATCAGGCGTACGACTCCGCGCGGAGTGAGCGGCCTGGCGCGGATTCGGGTCTGGGGCACCGCCTGTGACGCTCATCTCGCGGAGCGAGATGGCTACTATGTGCAGGACACCCTCGAGAACGCTCCATGCCTCCGCAGAATACTCCCCCCGTCGCCTACCTGCTCTTCGATGTCGAAGCCGTGGCTGACTCCCAGCTCGTCTCCGACATCCGCTACCCGAAGGACAACCTCCCTCCGAAGGAGGCGCTGGCCCGCTACCGCGCGGAGCTTCTGGATCAGAATGGCAAGGACATTCTCCCCGCGACGTTCATGCTTCCGTGCGCCGTGGCCGTGGCGAAGGTCTCGGCAGACTTCCGGCTGCTTGATGTTGTCGCGCTCGACGAGCCGAAGTACCGCCCGCACGTCATCGTCCGGAACTTCTGGCAGGGCTGGAAGCACTACGGACGGCCGGTGCTGGTGACCTTCAACGGCCGGGGCTACGACCTTCCCGTGATGGAGCTGGCGGCGTTCCGCTACGGCTACTCGGTGCCGGAGTGGTTCAACGTCCACGACATCTCGTACCAGCAGTCGCGGAACCGCTACAACATCAATTCTCACCTCGACCTGATGGACCTCGTCTCCAACTTCGGAGCGTACCGGGTCACCGGCGGTCTCAATCTTCTGGCCAACCTGATCGGCAAGCCGGGAAAGACAACGATCGACGGATCGAAAGTGCAGGACATGCAC
>JAEYWB010000097.1 GCA_023429275.1 Planctomycetota bacterium | reverse complement strand
CCCTGGGCTTTATGACGCAACACCTTCGGTGTACAGCACCCATCGCCCCACTGCTGGCGCTACTGTCCCTCGTCATGATCCTTCATCGTCGCGGTCGCCGGATCAGTTGCGGCTGGGCCGCGCTGTGCTCTCTGTGGCAATATCCGGTTGAATAAGCGTCGCGCTCTGAGCCGAGGGACGCTACTCTACGCCCAGGCCTATTCCTCGGGTCCCACAGCCCACAGCCCGCTGTGCCGCGAGTTTCGGGCTTCCTCCAGCCGAGCGTTCCATGCCTCTCAGCTCATGGACCTGGATAGCATGCCTCCTGGCGGTTGCGGTATCGACCGCTGGAGAGTGCGCCGAGCCTGCGGCTTCTCCGGCGGCCTCCTGCACGGTTGAGCTGGTCGCGGCCCGGAACGGCTTCGATGGCACGTCCTGCTGGGTCCATGCCCGGGCGGGGACGATCCCGGCGGGCGAGCCTGGCAATCCCGGACGTTCGCCCCTCGTCGTGATGACGATGCAGAAGCTCCTGCTGAGCGGGTCGGACGTGTTCTATGCTCTCAACGGGCTGCGGAGCGGCGATGGTGGGGCGAGCTGGACGGAACCGGTCGAGCAGAAGGCGTTTGTTCGACAGATCGTGTCGACCGACCGCGCCGCCCCGTTGCCGACCGGCGGAGACATCGCGCCCGATCTCCTGCGGGCCGGCGATGAAACGACCGTTTGCGACTTCACTCCCAGGTGGCATGCCGCCAGCAGGACTCTGCTCGGGACCGGCCAGACGGTCTGGTACCGGGAGAACAAGGTGATGCCGGTCCGGCCGCGGGGCGTGGCCTATGCCGCTTACGACGCCGCGAAGCACGAGTGGCGTCCCTGGAAGTTGCTCGACCTGCCGAAGGAACCCCGCTTCCAGAACGCGGGAGCAGGCTCCGGCCAGCGGTGCGATCTCGAGAACGGAGACATCCTGATCGGTGTCTATCACACCACGCCCGGCGGACGCCCTTACAGCACGACGGTCTTTCGCTGCCGATTCGACGGTGAGACGTTGCAGACGGTCGAGCAGGGGAACAGCCTGAGCATCGACGTCAAACGGGGGCTCTACGAGCCGTCGCTGATCCGCTGCGGCGGGAAGTTCTACCTGACGCTGCGGAACGACGACCGGGGACACGTCGCCGTCTCGGACGACGGGCTGAACTACTCGGCGGCCCGCCCCTGGACCTTCGACGATGGCGAAGAGCTGGGGAACTACAACACCCAGCAGCACTGGGTGACCCACGGGGAAGAACTCTACCTGGTCTACTCGCGACGCGGGGCGAAGAACGACCATGTCTTCCGGCATCGGGCGCCGTTGTTCATCGGACGGGTCGACCGGGAATCCCTGCGCATCGTGCGGGCGAGCGAACAGGTGCTGATTCCGGAGCGGGGCGCGGGTCTCGGAAACTTCGGCGTCTGCGAGGTGAGCGAGAACGAGAGCTGGGTGGTGGCGTCCGAATGGATGCAGCCGAAGGGATCAGAGAAGTACGGGAGCGACAACACCGTCTGGATCGCGAAGCTGCGGTGGCGGTAAGCGAACCGGTCGGCGTTGCCCCGTCTTCCTCCCTGATATCCGTGGTGGAATGCTTTTGACCACGGATAGCACGGATGACACGGATAAGAATCGCCTGTTCGCAGAGGGCCCACTGGAGACATCCGGGCGTGCCATACAGGGACGCAGCTCGGGAACGCCCCGTGTTCCGGCGCAAGCTCACTTGAGGCTCTCGAGAAGCTCCGAGGCCGCCTCGTCCTTGGAGTCTCGACGGAGGACCTCGTCGAGCAGCGCACGGGCCTCCTCCTTCCGCTCGAGAGCAATCAGCGATCGGGCCCGTCCGACCGCTGCCTCGTTGTTGTCCGGCTCGAGGAGCATCAGGCATTCCCACGCCCGTTCCGCCCGCTTGTGGTCGTTCGATTCCGACAGCGACCTGGCCAGCAGGGCGTGCATCGCCGTGTCTTCGATATCGATGTAGAGCGATTCCCGCGACCAGCGGATCGCCTCGGACAGGTCCTTTCGTTCCTTCGCGATCCGGGCGAGCTGCTTCCGGACCGAGAGCGCGTCCTGGTCGTTCGCGGCGACCGCCACGAGAAGGGGATAGGCCATCTCCGTCTTTCCCTCCGCGAGCGCGGCATCTGCAAGTGTCTCCTTCAACTGGGCGCTCTCCGGAAACGCCTTCAGTGCCGCCTCCAGGCAGGGGAGCGCATCGGCCGGTCGCTTGGCGTCGACGAGCAGCTTTCCCAGCAGCAGCACGAGGACCGAGTTCGGATGGTCGCCGTCATGGGCCCCCTCCAGCGTCTTGATGGCCTCCTTGCTCTTCTTCTCACTGAGCTGGTATCGGGCGATCACCAGTGCCGCCCAGGGCTGCCGGGGATCCTTCGCGAGGACCTCCTCGGCGAGCTTTTTGGCCTCCTCGAACTTGCGGGACCGCAGGAGCGCATAGGCGTGGGCCGCGGCTGCGGCGAGATCTTCCGGGGCCGCTTCCGACGTCTTCTTCGCCTCGGCGAGAGTCGGCTGCGGCGTGCCGCGGGAGTTCCGGGCCTGCTCGAGCATCCTGCCGACGTACTCTCGGAACCCCTTCTCGAAATCCGCGGGTGCGACGCCGAACAGTTCCTTGAGCGCCACCGTCGTCGAGGACTGCCGACGGTAGGCGTCGAGAAGCCGGGCCGGAGCGTCCTGGCCGTAGGCCTGCGAGAGGTATTCGGCATAGAGCCGGCTCTGGCAGTAGGCGAGATCCCAGTCGTCCCGGGCCTTGGGCCGCTGGAAGCCGCCGTTGATGGTGTCGAGCGTGAAGAGCTTGTCGGGGTAGCGTTCCCGCAGGACCGGGATCCAGTCGTCCCGCAGCAGCGTCCCTTCCGCCCGGACGGCGAGCGCTTCGGTGTACCAGTGGGGGATCTGGAACTGTGTCGCCTGCAGCGTCAGGACATGGACGAACTCGTGCTTCAGCACGATCGCCCAGTTGAAGGGGGACTCGACGTTGATCGGCGAGGCGAGGGCGACGATTCGCCCGGTCGAGGCTCCGATCGTCTGGATCCAGGGCAGGCCGATCATGCGAGCACTGAACCAGGCATGGGCGGGTTGCCCCTTGGCGTCGCCGTAGATCTCGAACTGCGTCCGCGTCGGCGGCTCGTACTTGAACTCCCGGACGAGGTCGGCGTAGGCCTCTTCAAGGTAGTCACCCATGAAGAGGCCGAGGACCCGCTGCCCTTTGTCGACCCGGATCACGAAGTGGTCGGTCGAGACCGTGTCGTACTCCTTGAGGACGCTGATCACCTTGCGGAGGTTCGAGACCCGGACATGGAACGGGTCGGCCTTGAATGCGGCGTTGAGGATCGTCTCCGCCTCGGTCGTGCGGCCGGTCCGGAGGTAGAGTATCCCGAGCTGCGTCCGCGGGCTCGAGAGCTCGGGCATGATCCGAATCGCCGCCTCGTAGCACTTTTCGGCATGGTCGAACTTCCGGTGGGCCTCGAGCGCCTCGCCGAGGATCGACAGGAAGTAGCCGGGCCGCGGGTTCCGCCCGAGGAGCGACTGCCAGGTCTTCGAAAACCGGGACGACGCTGCGTCAGTGGCCGGAGGCGAAGCGGTTCCTTCGTCGGCGGCTGCCCCGAGCATCTTCTCCCACGCGTCGATTGGCGGGAGGCCATCTTCCAGAAGGTCGCACGCCGCGAGCCTGGCGAGGAACCGCTGGTCGACCGGATTGATCGCGAGGGCCCGGTCGAGGAAGGGCCGCGCCGTTTCGGGAGACCCGCCGACGATCCGCGAGTCGATCTTCACGGCGAGGGCCGCCGGCAGCTTCGGGTTCAGCTTGAGAGCGGCGTCCGCCTGCTTGTCCGCTTCCTCGAGATCGTGGTCCTGCAGCTCGAGTTCCGCCTTGCCGGCCAGGGCCGGTGCGCAGCGCGGGTTGATCTTGAGGGCGGCGTCGAACTCGGCCGCCGCCTGGCCCCGGTTGTACTTCTCGAGAAGGAGTTCGCCCGAGAGCACCGCGGCCTCCCAGCGAGTCTTGTCCCCCTTCAGGATGTCGGGACAGAGCGTGTTGACGACAAAGTTGTACACGGACGTGACGGACTTCCACCGGGCGTACTGCAGCGAGCCTTCGCCGACGAGCAGCAGGACGTCGGCGTCATCCGGCTGCGTGCGGTTATAGAGCTGCACGAACCAGCGGTAGTCCGTCAGGGCCTCCGCGATCTTCCCGGTCTCCGTCAGAAGCCGCGCACGGACGTAGCGTGCGAGGGGCTGCGAGGAATTCCGCTGGATCGCTTCATCAACGCTTTTGCGGGTTTCGTCGTAATCCCCGGTGAGAAACTGAAGCTGGCCAAGTCGCGCCCAGAGCTTCGCGGCTTCCGGATCGGCATCCACCGCGCGGCGGACGACGGCGATCGCCTCGGTCCACTCTCCCTGTTCCTCGTGGATGCGGCTCTCGGCCAGCGCAATCGCTGTCCGGTCGGCCGGGGAGAGATCCGCCTCCTTGCCGATCGCTTCAAATGCTTCGGCCGCCTCGTCGTAGCGTCCCTTCTGGAGATGTTCCCGGGCCTGCTGGAGCTGGCGCTCAATGCTCTCCGCGGAGAATGCCGGTCCCGCGAGAATCGCGACCAGGACCCCGACCACCAAAGAGGCTCGCATAGAGACGTTCCAGACTCACGACAAAAACCGTTCTCCCTCGATCCTACCCGGACGCCGACCGGGGAGGAATCCGTCGAATGAATCCGCGCGGTTCCCCTCCCGGGGGGACGCCCACTTCTCCGTGGCACGGCCTTCCAGGCCAGTCCTTGGAATGTGGCGAAGCGGTGAGGCTCGCGTTGGCCAATGCCCGGCAGCAGGGGACCTGGCGGCCTGAAAGGCCCTGTCTC
>JAEYWB010000008.1 GCA_023429275.1 Planctomycetota bacterium | reverse complement strand
TGAGTGACGGCCTCCTGGTGACCCTCGTGGCTTTGGCCGGTCCGAACGCTGATGACGTGATTCGCTGCCAGGATCGGATTGCTCACACCGCTGATCTGTGCAGCGGCATCTTTCGGCCCCCTTGTGTCTGACGTTCTCCCCGTCGCGAGCGAGGGCCCTGTCAGCCTGCCGTACACCGTCGAAAGGCGGGGTCGTGAGGCGACGGGTCCCTGTCGATCCGAAGTGTGATCAAGGCGAGGCCTCGCCCCTGAACGCCAGTCGGCTTGCTGGCCACTGAGCGGTTCAGGCCACCTGCCACGCGGTCTCGTCCGCGCGTGCTCGAATTGCCCTGACCGGCATTTCGTTCGAGCTGGCATTCCTTCACACTTCCGGTTGCCCCGTCTCGTGGCCGAACGCTCTGTCGTGCCTGAACCCGAAATCCCTTTTCCCTTCCACTTGTGAACCTGTCTTCTTCACCACCGCCTCCTTTGTCGGCCCTGCCACGCCGACTCGTGGTCCTCCTGTTGCTGATGGCGATCATCGCGGGAGCCTACTGGTTCAATCGGCCGCGCGGTGGAGACAAGGGGCCCGGCGGCAGGGAAGGGAACGGTGCTGGCGACAATCGGTTCGGACCAGGGAACCCGGCGTACGAGCAGTACCTCGAGGCCTTCCAGGTCGGCGTGGCGGCACTCGATGCCGACCTTCCGCAGATCGCGGAGCAGAACCTGAACCGCGCTGTCGAGCTCGTTCCGCAGGAGCCCGCCGGCTGGGCGAACCGGGGGCTGCTCTTTATCCGGACTGCGCGCCTTCCCGATGCCGACCGCGACCTGGCCGAGGCGAATCGTCTCGCTCCTGATGATCCCCAGATCGGCCGGCTCCTCGGCCTGCTGAAGCAGCGGCAGGGGGACTTCGGCGCGGCGGCGGAATTCCTTCGGAAGGCGCTCGCCCGCGATCCGAACGACATTCAGACCATCTATGCCCTGGCCCGTATTGTCGACCAGGAGCAGAAGGCGGGGAGTGACGAGGCCTATCAGAAACTGATGGAGCAGATCCTCGAGCGCGAACCGTCGAACCTGAAGGTCCTGTCGGACCTCCTGCGGGTCGTCATCCGCCGGGGAGACTCCGAGGCGATCCAGGCCGCGATGCGGCGGTTCGAGCCTCTCACGCCCCAGTGGCAGCTCCGAAGCCGGACCGCGCTCGAGGCACTCCAGAAGGCGCTGGCCGAGTCCAGGACTCCGCCGACCGTTCCACTCCTGCGATTTACGAACACACTCAAGGGAGAGAAGGGGTTCGTCCGCGACGGGGCGGAGGTCGATCCGCCAGATGCCCTGGCCGGGCGACCTCTCCATGCGTTTCTCAAGATCCCGCATTCCCGTCCTGCTCCGTCCGCTCCCGATTCGGGCCTCACGTTTCCGCCGGGCACTCAGGTCAAGGTTCCGGAGGGAACCTGGACAGCCATCCGCCCTGTCTGGCTCACCGGCGAGGGCTCGCCTGTCGTCTTCGTGGCGAATCCGGAGGAAGTCCGCCGCCTGGGAAGCGACCTCGTTCTCTCCTCTCCTGCTGCCGGTCCGCAGGGACTTGCCCCGCTGGACTGGAACAACGATCACCGGACCGATCTGGCTCTCGCCGGCGCGAGGGGACTGAAGTTCTATCAGCAGCAGCCGGACGGCGCGTTCGCCGATCAGACCGCCAAGGTGGGACTCGGCGACGAGGTGCTCGGCGCGGCATATCACTCCGCTCTCGCGGTCGATGTCGACCTGGATGCCGATGTCGACCTGATCCTCTCGCGGCAAGCTGGATCGCCGGTCTGGCTCCGGAACAATTCCGACGGAACGTTCAAACTCGATCCCCTGTTCGAATCGGCCGAAGGGCCTCAGCTCTTCGCCTGGGGAGACTGGGACCACGATGGCGTCGGCGACGCGGCTCTCGTCGACCAGCAGGGGGGGCTCAAGATCTTCGCGAACGACCGATCGGCCACGCTGCGGGACTGGCGAGTCCCGCCCCCGGCGGAGAAGTTTCGATCGATCGCGGTCGCAGACGGCAATGGTGACGGCGTCATCGACCTGATCGCGTTGCAGCAGGATGGCTCGCTCGTCGTCATCTCCGACCGGGGCGAACGCTCGGGCTGGGATGTCCGGAAGATCGCCGCCGAGCCGGCTCTGGCGGGGGAAACGACAGACGCCGCGCTGGTGGCCGCCGACTTCGACAACAACGGGGCGATCGATTTCCTCGCCTCAACGGGCCAGTTCTCCCGCCTCTGGCTCGGAGCTGAAGAGGGGACCTTCAAGCCGCTCGAAGCCTCGCTGCCGCCGGGGCTCCAGGGAGCAGCGGACCTCCGGGGAACCGGACGGCTGGATATCGTCGGACTTGGGACGGACGGCAGGCCGCTGACTCTGCAGAACGCCGGGACGCGGGACTACCACTGGCTGACACTTCGCCCCCGGTCGACCCCCGCCGATGGCGATAACCGCATCAACTCGTTCGGGATCGGCGGAACGGTCGAGATCCGCACCGGAAGCCTCGTCGTCAAACAGCCGATCGAGGCTCCCGCGGTCCACTTCGGCCTCGGCGAACGGAAGCAGGCCGATGTCGCCCGGATCGACTGGCCGAACGGGGCCGCGCAGTACGAGTTCGCCCTCGCACCCGACAAGACAATCGTCGCCGTGCAGCGGCTCAAGGGGTCGTGCCCGTTCCTCTATGCCTGGACCGGAGAGCGGTTCGAGTTCGTCACCGACTTCATGTGGAGCACGCCGCTCGGCATGTACATCAACGCCTCCGACAAGGGGGGCTTCCTCCAGACGACCGACTGGGTCAAGGTTCCCGGCCGGCAGCTCGTTCCGAAGGAGGGGCGATATGAGCTGCGGGTGAACGCGAACCTGTGGGAGACGCACTTCTTCGACCATGTGGCCCTGATGGTGGTCGACCATCCGGCCGGAACCGAGATGTTCGTCGATGAACGGTTCGCTCTTGTTCCAACCGACCCGACGATGCGGCTGACCGGCCCTCCTCAGCCGATCGCGAAAGCCCTCGACCACCATGGGAAGGACGCGACCCGCGAGGTCCTCGAAGACGACGGGATTCACCTCGACCGCGCCGGCCGCGGCTATTACCAGGGGGTCACGAACGATCACTGGGTCGAAGTCGACCTGGGAGATCGGCCGTTCGCTCCCGGCCCGGTCTGGCTCATCGCCCGCGGCTGGGTCCACCCGACCGACAGTTCGGTCAACTACGCTCTCGGCCAGGGGAACCACACCCCGCCGCGCGGGCTCGTTCTCGAGATCCCTGACGGCCAGGGGGGCTGGAAGGTGGGGCAGGACAAGCTCGGGTTCCCCGCGGGGAAGAACAAGACGGTCCTCGTCCGGCTCGATGGACTCGATGGCGAAGGGGTCTCCCGGCGGTTCCGGCTGAGAACTAACATGGAGATCTACTGGGATTCCCTCCGCGTCGCCGAGGGGCGCGACGACAGCCTCGCCCGACGGCAGACGCTGCTCTCGACCCGTGCCGACCTCCGTTCGCGGGGAGTCGTGGCAATGACGCAGGCGAGTCCGAGTGCTCCCGAGCTGCCGCATTACGACCAGATTGTCTCGGGCGGGCAGCCGTGGCGGGACCTGATCGGCTACCACACGCGGTTCGGCGAGATCGGCGAACTCCTCTCCGCGGTCGACGACCGATACGCGATTCTCTCGGCGGGGGACGATATCGCCTTCGAGTTTCCCGCTGCAGTGCCACCTCCGGGCGGGTTCGTCCGGGACTTCATCTGGGTCTCTGACGGCTGGGTCAAGGACGGCGACTTCAATACCCGGTTCGGCAAGACGGTCCTTCCGCTGCCGCTCCACGGGATGGCCAGCTACGACGTTCCACCGAAGGAGCTCGAGGACGACCCCGCCTACCGGAAGTTCCCGCAGGACTGGGAGACCTACCACACCCGCTTCATCACACCCGAGCTGTTCCGGCGAGGCCTTCGCGGCCTGGCTCCGCGTCAGACGCCGGCCGGCGATCGGAGGACTCGATGAACCGATCGAAGAAGCAGGGAGCCATCGCGGTCCTGTTCGTCGCTCTCCTGGGCTTTGTCGCGATTCGCGGCTCAGGACAGGGGGGACGCGACGGAACGCTTTCCGATCTCTGGAACCGCCTCACGGGCCGCTCCACGCCGGTCGAATCGGTCAATGACTCCCAGAAGCTCGAGCGATACGGGTTTCATCTGGTCGATCGCGCCCAGGAGAGCGGCCTCACGTTCCGGCATCGCCCGGCGACGCTCGACGCGAAGCTCGAACACATCATGCCGCTCGTCAACCCGATGGGAGCGGGGGTGACGGTTCTCGACTATGACCGCGACGGTAAGCTCGACCTCTATTTTACGACGAGCGATGCGGGGGGGCAGAACTGTCTCTACCGCAACCGTGGCGACGGGACGTTCGTAGAGACCGCGGGCCCGATGGGGGTCGCCGATCTCAACCAGCCTGGCACCGGAGCCTGCATGGGCTCGGTCGCGGCCGACTACGACAGCGACGGCTACCCGGACCTGTTCGTCTACAAGTGGGGACGATCGGAGCTCTTCCACAACGAGAACGGAAAGCGGTTTGAGCGGGTCACCGACACCGCCGGTCTTCCGAACTGGATCAACGCGAACGCCGCCTGCTGGCTCGACTACGACCGGGATGGCCGGCTCGACCTGTTCATCGCCGGCTACTGGCGGGACGACATCGATCTCTGGAATCTCAAGACGACCGAGATCATGCCGGAGTCGTTCGAGTTCGCGAAGAACGGCGGACACAAGTACCTGCTCCGGAACCTCGGAGAGGGCCGGTTCGAGGATGTCACGGAAACCGCGGGGATCGGCAGCACACGTTGGACCCTCGGGATCGTCGCGAGCGATCTCGACGGCAACGGTTACCCCGACCTCGTGCTGGCGAACGACTACGGCGTCAGCGAGGTCTACCTCAATCGCGACGGCAACCGCTTCGATGAGGTCGGCTATGAATCCGGGATCGGCGTCACCCCCAAGAGCGGCATGAGCGTCAGCCTTGGGGATGCCCTGAACGAAGGACGGCAGGCGCTCTATGTCACGAACATCACCGAGCCGCGGAACCTCGTCCAGGGGAACAACCTGTGGGTTCAGAGCGAGGAGGCCTCGGGGTCGGTGCCGCGGTACGTCAACCAGGCAGGCTCGCTCAACATCGAGCGGGGCGGCTGGAGCTGGGGGGCCCGGTTCGGCGACCTCAACAACGACGGCTGGCTCGACCTGTACCTGACGAACGGCTACGTCTCCGCCTCCCCCGGCAAGAGCTACTGGTACGACTACGGCAAGATCGCCGGCGGCCTCAAGGGCCTGATCGGCGACGCCCGCTTCTGGCCGCCGATCGGTGATCAGAGCCTCGCCGGCTTCCAGCAGAAGTGCGTCTGGCTCAACAAGGGGGGCGACTTCACCGACGTCGCCGCCGCGATCGGAACCGTCGACCGCTATGACGGACGGGCAGTCGTTTTCGCCGACATCGAGAACCGCGGCGTCCTCGATGTCGTGATCGCGAACCAGAACGGTCCCGCTCTCCTGTACCGGAATACGGTGGCCCCGGGCCGGGACTGGGTTCAACTCGAGCTCACCGGCGGAGCCCGCCCGGGTCAGGAATCAGGCTGGAGCAACCGGGACGCGGTCGGGGCCGACGTCATCCTCACCTGGCGGCAAGGGAAAGAGACAAGCTCGCGGCAGCAGATCCAGACCGTGACCGCCGGGGACGCTTACGCCTCCCAGGGGATGTCGCGGCTGCACTTCGGGCTCGGGCCCGAAGCCGTGATTGAACAGGCGAGCATCGTCTGGCCCTCCGGACGGACTCAAGTTCTGAAGTCTCTCAAGACCGGCGTGCTGCACCAGATCGCCGAACGTGATGCGGAGGACCCCTCGCCATGACTCCCGCCTCCTCCGCAAACGGGTCGCATCCGGAGAACGGACCCTGTCCGGCTGCCTCCTCTGCGCCGCCCCCCCTTTCGACGTTCAGCTTCGCCTGGCGGACCGTCGCCACGGCAGTCCTGCTGGCCGGTTACTACTGGGGCCGGGCGGCGCTGACCGGGCCCATCGCCTCGGGGCTCGCCCGGCTGACCGGCGGTTCGGTCGATCCGTCCTTGCCACGGGTCGTGACCGTTCTGATGCTGCTCGGGCTGCTTCTGGCGGTCTGGTGCAAGCTCGTCTGGAAGGACAAGCGGTTCCAGGCCCCCCTGCTCGTCACCTGCGTCCTCGCGGTCGGCGATGCGGCGTTCAGCATTCTCGAGAATCACCCCGCCCCTCCGTGGCTCGTCTCGGCCAGCGGCGGGATGATCCTCGAGTACAGTCCGACCTTCGTCGCGATCGTCGCCACAATCGTGGCCGAACTCATCCTCGGCCGGTTCTTCTGGGGGAAATGGCCCCACCTCGCGAGCGCTTACGTCTCGGGGATCAGCGTCGGCATCCTGATCAAGTCGTCCGCCCTCTGGCCCTTCGTCCTCTGCGGGCTGATTTCGATCACGTCGAAGTACGTCCTGCGGATCGGCGAGCGTCATATCTGGAACCCGACGAACTTCGGCGTGACGATGATGCTGCTGCTTGCCCCCGCGAGCGTCGCGAGCCTGACCGTTCAGGCGGGCAACAACGGCCTCGCGCTGCTGACGATCTGGGTACTCGGCAGCCTGATCATGTACCGGCTCGGGCGGTTCCACGTCCCGTTCGCGTTCGTGATCTCCTTCGCACTCCTGTCGTTCCTGCGGAGTTTCGTGACGGGCCATCCGTGGCAGACCGAGATCGCCCCGATGACCAGCCCGATGTTCCAGCTGTTCATCTTCTTCATGATCACCGATCCCAGGACGACGACGCGGGGCTGGAAGAGCCAGACCCTTGTCGCCGTTCTCGTGGCGGTGGCGGAGACCGCATTCCGGCTGATCTTCAAGGACGTCCACTCCCTGTACCATTCGCTCTTCGTGGTTGGGCCCGCGGCCAACCTCGTCGAGATCTATTTCGATCGCCGTCGGGCCCGCGCCACCGCGGAGAATCCCGTTTCAGGGAGATCCCCCGCGACAGCCGGCGGTCTTTCTGCGGATTCCCCGTCGAGCGGATCGTCGCGCCCCGGGCCCGTGCTCACCTCGTCTCGAACGGACTGACCGTCCCGATTCCCGAACTCACGTCTCCTTCCTCACCCTCGTTGGAGTTTCACCATGGCGGATGAACACGGAGCGATTCTCGAGAACCAGCAGAAGATCATTGCGAACCAGGAGCAGATCCTCGCGAATCAGAAGCAGATCGAGGGAAACCAGGCCAAGCTCGACAAGATCGTGGCGAACCAGGAACAGATTCTCTCGAACCAGGGGAAGCTCGATCAGGTCCTCGCCAACCAGGCGGCGATCGTGAAGAACCAGGAAGCGATCCTCGCCAACCAGGAAAAGATCCTCGCGAAGAAGTAGGCGGTCTGTGGAGACCAGCCACCGGGCCGACGACCGTTCGATGCGGCCACCGACCCTCCGCCTTCCCCTTTCTATCGCCGCGCTCACTCCCGTCCTGCCTCCCGTCCGGAGTTCATCGTCATGGCCCTCTCCCCGTTTGCCGCGATACGGTCCGCGCTGGCCGCGACCAGCCTCGCCTGCCTCCTGACTGTTCTCGCCGGATGCCAGGATCAGCCCGCCGGTTCCCCTTCAGCCTCTGTTCCGGCGGGATCCCCGAGTGCGGGAGAATCCTCTCCGCCGGGGCCGGTGAGCCCGACGAAGGTCAAGCTGGCCTATCTCGGACTCACCTGCGAGGCGGCGATGTTCGTTGCCCGGGAGAAGGGGTTCTTCGAAGAGGAGAATCTCGACGTCGAGTTCGTCAAGACCGACTGGGACGGCCTTCGCGACGGCCTCGGGCTGGGACGGCTTGATGCGAACTACACGCTCATCATGTATCTGCTGAAGCCGATCGAGCAGGGGCTCGACGTGAAGATCACGGGGGGGATTCACTCCGGCTGCCTGCGGGTTCAGGCCGATCCCAAGTCCGACATCAAGACGGTCGCCGACCTCAAGGGGAAGACGATCGGCATCCCGACGATGGGAAGCCCCCCCTTCCTCTTCGCCAGCCGGGCGATCGCCGCGGCCGGCATGGACCCGCGGAAGGACGTGACCTGGAAGGTCGTCGCTCCCGAGGTCATGGGTCTTGCCCTCGACAACGGCCAGATCGACGCGGTGGCCGACTCCGAGCCGCTCGGCTCCATCCTCAGTGCGACGAAGAATGTCCACACCGTCGTCGACCAGGCCGTCGACGCCCCCTACCGGGACGAGTACTGCTGCGCGACGGTCGTCAGCGGCAAGTTCCTCGCGCGGGATCCCTCCGGAGCGGCCCGGATGACGCGGGCGCTCCTGAAGGGGGCGCTCTGGGTCGAGAAGAACCCGACCGCCGCCGCGGACCTGTCAGTCAACAAGAAATACGTCGCATCGACCGCCGAGGTGAACGCCCATGCGATCACGAAGCTGACCTACATGCCGGGGGTCACCGGCTGCCGCGACAGCGTCCTGTCGGCGGCGAAGGAGATGAAAACCGCCGGCCTCCTGAACCCGTCGACCGATCCGGTCGAGCTCGCCGGCCGGGCCTGGGCGGACCTCGACGGGGTCACCGACGACTGGATCAAGAGCCTCAAGGTCGAGGAGGTCGCGGGAGGGGGAGCGCTCCCGGAACTTGATCCGATCGGCCTCGCGCGGCTGTTCGCGGGCGATCACAACTTTGAGCTGATGTGCTGCGGCGGATGCGCCCAGCCATCGGGAATGTGCGGCTGGTGACGGCCGCCTGAAGAGCGATGTCCCCTGTTCCGAGGAGCTGACTCGTTTGTCATCCGAGACGACATCAACACTGGAAGAACCGGCCGTCGCCGGGCCGTCGGTCGCCGGGCCTCTCCCGATCAACCGGACCGGGAGCCGCGGGGTCGCTGCAGCACTCGCGCCGACAGGAGTGGCCGTCTTGGCCCTCGCCCTCGAAAAGCTCCTTCCCAACCGCCAGGCGACTGTTTCCACGGGGCTCTTTCCAGGTCTTCTCGTGGTGCTCCTGGTCGCAGCGATTGGCCTGGCCGTGGCCGAGCTCGTCTCCCCCC
>JAEYWB010000003.1 GCA_023429275.1 Planctomycetota bacterium | reverse complement strand
GGCCATGGTCGCGCTGCAGCAGCAGATGATGATGCAGCAGCAGGCGGCGGCCATGCAGCAGGCCCGTCAGCAGATGTTCTACGAGATGCAGATGGCGCAGGCCCGGCAGCAGACCGCCGAGGCGAGTGCCCGCCGCGAAGCCCAGCAGGCGGTTGCCGATGAGGCTCGCCGCGACGCCAAGGCGCGGGCCAAGGCGGCGAAGCTCGCCAAGGCGGAAGCGGCCAGAAAGAAGGCCCGCGAACTGGCGGCTGCGAAAGCGAAGGCCAAGGCAGACGCAGAAGCTGCTGAGGCTCAGGACTCGACGAGCCTCGCCCGGAGCGAGGCCAGGCCGTAGTCCCTCATTCTCTCCTTCCCGAGAACCCACGAGCACCGGGGGCAGGAACACGCCGGACGACCGGCGCCGTTGCTGCACTTCAGGTGCTCAGGGTGTTTTGCAGAGATCAGCGGCTGACGTTCAGCAGCTCCTCTTCCTCTTCGTGGACGACAAGCTCCGGAGTGACCAGCACGATCCGCTCGATGGCGGTATCCGGCGGCGGAATCGCTGGAGCCTTCCGGGCCGCCTCGAAATAGAACGCGGCCGACGCGCGATCGCGGACCTTCCCGGCCTGACTCGCCGCAACCAGCCGGCCGGGGTCTCCTCTCCCGCCGCCGTCCACTTCTCCTTCGGAGATCTTCAGCCGGACGGACCGCCGGTCCGGGGCGATCGTCGCCGAGACGACGACCTGCCGCCCGTCGTAGGGAATCGACACCGCTTGCCCGCTGAACGCCGAGACGACCGGGAGATCAACTTTTGCCAGGCCAGCGGTCCGTTCCAGTTGTTCCGCTTCCAGCTTTCCCAGTTCCCCTTCATGCCACGCGCCCAGATCGGCCACCTGGAGTCTCGGACCTGTCAGCACGCGGCAGTGAAAGCGGACATGAACCGATTGTTCCCGCCGCAGCTCTTCGACAGCGGCCGTCAATCGAGTCTGCACTCTCGGAGTTGTCCGCACCACGAGCGACTGCTTCCCCGGATGAAAGACGATCGAGTCCTGCTCGATCCAGGGTGTTCTTCCCGTCATGAACTTGAGGTTCTCGATGAGCGCGTCACCGCTGGCCTGAAGCGAGGCGCCGTCGTCCGCGCTGGGCGCCTGATCCGGCGAAGGCGCCAACAGATCAGCCACCGGATAGACAACGACCCGCCGCTCGTCGCGAGGATCGACTCGAACCGGTTCGTCGGCGTATGCCGTCACAGACACGGCGGCGGCCAGCACGATGAGTCCCGCCGCAGTAATCCGCCGGCGCAGGCCCCTTGCAAGAGTAGTCATCGCAATCCTCCCTCATTGAAGACGAGACGAATATCCGGGGAGATCTATACCTATCCCTGTCGCCATGGAGCAATTCGAATCTGACCGGCCCGCGCTCGCTACCGGCGGTCGGCCCCCGTCAGCTTGTGCTCGATGTCGTCGGCGTTCTGCGCCACCTCGAACACGCTCGCCTGGAGCTCGTCGGCGTTGATCGTGTGCCGCGGGTAGCGGTTCTGGACGACGAAATGGTCCGTCCCCTCGACCTTTCGGATGCTGATCGCCCCGTGTGACAGCTCGGAGTTGAGCCGCAGAGCCGCCTCGAAGTACGACGGCTGCACGGGACAGCAGACGCTCGAGATCTCGATCAGCCGGTCCTCGCCCGATTCGTTGACCCCCACGACCTGGACCCGCTGGGAGCGCCGCTGCGGAAGTTCGACCGTGACGATGCAGCCGTCACCGAACGATTCCCAGTCGACCCGCGGCTCGTCCCGGAAGGCCAGGTCGAGAAGCGTCTCGATGTCCTGCATCGAGCCGAGGACCGCCTGCAGCATCTGGCTCGCCGCGATGGCGTCCCGCGGACGGTTGGCCGGGCTCTTGTCGAGCAGCATCGCGAGGCACTCCGCCATCTCGAGCGAGATCTCCTCGCGGATCCGCCGGACGTTCGGAACCGGCTGACTCGTCACATCCGCCATCAGCTCGTTGATGCTGTTGCGGGCAAACGGAAGCTGCCGCGTCAGCATCAGGTAGTAGCAGACGCCGAGGGCATACACGTCCGACGCCGGGGACGCGGGTGTTCCGGTAAACAGCTCGGGAGCCATGAAATGCGGCGTCCCGGCGAGCTGCCCCCGCTGCGATTCGCTCACGGCGACGCGCTTCGCCAGACCGAAGTCGGCGAGCTTCGGGACGCCGTGCAGCGTCATCAGGACGTTGTCGGGCTTGAGGTCCCGGTGCAGGATCCCGCACCGGTGGGCGGCGCCGAGTCCGTCGGCGATCGAGACCGCCAGGGCCGTCGCCCGTTCGGGGCTGAGAACCCTCTCGTTGATGAGGAACTGAAGCGACCGTCCCTGGACGTATTCCATCTCCAGGTAGTGGTAGCCGTTGAACTCGTCGATGGCGTGCGTCGTGACGATGTTCGGGTGGACGAGCGACGCGGCGGCCTGTCCTTCGTTCCGGAAGCGGTCGAGGTACTCGACATCCCTCTCGATCAGGTCGGGCGAGAGGACCTTGAGGGCGCAGGGCCGGTCGAGCTTGGAATGCCGCGCCAGGAACACCCAGCCCATCCCCCCTCGGCCGAGCAGCGACTCGCAGTGGTAATGATCGAGCCGCTGCCCCACGAGTTCGAGGATCTCGTGGTCTTCTTCCGAATCCTGCGGCGGTTCCTTCCCCATCGCCCAGGACTCGGCGCTCTTCCAGAGAAGGGTCGGATGGTGCGCGTGGTCGACCCCGTCGGCATTCACGCCGCACCGGGGGCAGGTCGTATTTGCTGTCGTCCCGATGAAGCGTTCGTTGCAGCCGATACAGTAGAGGCCGAGGCGGCGATCAGTGGAATCTGACAATCAAGGATCTCGTCACGAAGGTGGCGCCACTGCAGAGGATACAGGATCGGAGGACACAATTCGATCGGCGGCGGTTCGGCGGCCAGTGATGGGTGCATCCGTTAGCTGGTGGTGGGGGATGCAAGAAGTGGGATACCCTTTGGGGTGGTGAGCATTCGTGTCGAGGTGTTGAGCCTCGCACTATCCCCAGGGA
>JAEYWB010000883.1 GCA_023429275.1 Planctomycetota bacterium | reverse complement strand
CACGGTGACGAAGTGCGTGCCGGAACAGAAGACCCGCACGTACACCGTCTGCAAGCAGGTTCCGGTGCAGAAGACCCGCACGGTCAACTTCACCGTCTGCGTGCCGAAGACCCGTGAGGAGACCTACACGGTCACCGTCTGCGACATCGTTCCGGAAGAGAAGACGGAAACCTGCACCGTCTGCGTCCCGGTCCAGGTCCAGAAGGAAATCGACGTCCAGGTCTGCCGGATGGTCGAGAAGAAGATCCAGGTCCAGGTCTGTGTTCCGGCGGCTCCGGCCTGCGGCGCTTGCGCCCCGGCCTGCAACGCCTGCAAGTGATCCTGGAATCGGACGCGGTCTTTTCGCGTCATGATCAAGGCTCGTCAGACAGAACGGCCCCGTGGCAACACGGGGCCGTTTTTTTGTGCCGCCTCACTCCCCCTCTCGCTCGGCGAGACCGGTGCGTCGGTCCGGCGGGCCGGGGAAGAGGCCGCCGAACGGCTTCTGGCAGGCCTAGCTGTCGACGGAAGTGGCCTCCAACCTCATCAGGCGAGCGGATTCGGACCCGCTCCTCTCGCGGGGCGAGTGGGCTGCATTGCCACCGCGTCCGCCACAGCCGCTACAACCCCTCCAGGCGGACGACTGCTTCCCGTGGAAGCAAGCGAAATCTCGCCGGCTTTCGGCGTATCCGGAGATCCCGGTAGGGTCCATGGCAATCGATGCGGTCGGACCGTTTACGACGATTTGCAACACTTGATTCTCTTTTGCTTCAGTTCGACGCTTGCACCTGTTTGCTCCCCTTGGCATCGTGGCCTAGGTTCCCAGAAGCCATTGCGAATTACGCGAACGACCAAAGGTCCTTCCGTGACAACCGCAGCGGCGACTCAATGTATTCGCCCGACCTTCCGGACAGGCCGACACGGCCCCCGGATGCTCCGGCGAGGGGGAAACGCTGATGCTTCGCGCCACGTACGGTCGTTGGATCTGTTCGCTGTTATTGCTCCTGGCCGGCCTGGCCGCCACGCCGAGCTTCGTCGTCGCTGAAGAGCTCCGGCTCACCGACGCGAAGACCGCGGCCACCGACGCCGCCCGGCTCGAGCGGGAACGCAAGTGGCGCGACGCCATCGACCTCTACAAGCAGGCTCTCAAGTCCTGGCCGCAAGACGAGGCGCTCACCTACGGACTTCGCCGGTCGCAGTTCCAGTTCGCCGTCGAGCGGCGCTACACCGATCCGTCGTTCGTCCAGCAGCTCCGGACCCTCGACCGCGAAACGGCCCTGGGTCTCTTCGACGACGTCCTTGAGAATGTCCAGGGGCACTTCGTCGATCCCATCAACACGACGTCGATCGTCGCCCATGGGACCGAAAGCCTGTGGCTCGCTCTCTCGAACGAAAAGTTCATCGAACAGAACCTGTTCGGCGTCGCCGACGACCGCCTGAAGCGGCTCCGCGATGAGCTCCGGACGAAGTACTGGAACAAGCCGGTCTACTACCGCGACGGCGCCCGCCAGACGATTGCCGAGATCTGCAGCCTCGCGCAGGATCTGGTCGGCCTCGACGCCGGCCCGATCGTGATGGAGTACGTCTTCGGGGCCTGCAACTGCCTCGACGATTACAGCAACGTCCTCAGCCCCGGCCGTCGAGGCGATCTCTACAGCAACATCCGCGGCCAGTTCGTCGGTATCGGCATCGTCCTCGAAGCCGAAGCCGGCAAGGGAATGAAGCTGGTCCAGGTCCTTCCGGAAAGCCCCGCGTCCGAGTCGGGCCTGAAGGCCGGGGACGTGATCTGCCGGATCGACAACACCGATTGCCGCAACCTGTCGACGGACGAGTCCGCCAACCTTCTGAGTGGCATCGAGGGCTCCCAGGTCCGCCTTGAAGTGATCCGGAGCGGATCCTCGATGAACCTGACCTGCACCCGCCGGCCGGTCAAGGTCCGGAGCCTGCCGGTCGTCAGGATGATCGACCGGGCGAGCGGTATCGGCTACATCCAGATGACCGGATTCCAGCAGGGTTCGGTGGCGGAACTTGACGCCGCTCTCGTCGAACTCGAGCGGGAAGGAATGCGGTCGCTCGTCTGGGACCTCCGCGGGAATCCGGGTGGCCTCCTCCCCGCCTCCGTCGAAATCCTCGACCGCTTCATCGGCGAAGGAGTGCTGGTCTCAACCCGCGGCCGCAACGCCGATCAGAACTTCACGTACACCGCCCATCGGCCGGGGACCTACAACATACCCCTGGTGCTGCTCGTCGACGGCAATAGCGCGAGTGCCAGCGAGATCGTCGCCGGAGCGGTCCGCGATCATAAGCGTGGCCACATCGTCGGCCGGACGACGTACGGCAAGTGGTCGGTCCAGAGCATCTACGACATCCGGCTCAACTGCGGCATCCGTCTGACGACCGCCAAGTTCTACTCCCCGAGCGGCGAGAACTACTCGAAGGTCGGCGTGAAGCCCGACTACGAAGTTCCCGAAGGAGCCCGTTTCGACCGGAAGCTGGGCGAAGTGGATGTCGCCGACCCGGACGTCGCGAAGGCGATCGAGCTGCTCCGCGGTGGCAATGCCTTCACCCAGCGGTAACAGCCGGGCACGGCCCAAGCACTTCTCGCACAAAATCGCCGCGTCATCCGAATGGCTTTGCCGTCGGGGGACGCGGCGATCGTATTTTTGCAGACTGGCGGCGGAGTTCCCGCCGCAATCTCTCTGACCAGTGCGGCGGGTTCATGCGGCCTTTGACAACACGTCACGTGCTGTCCCCCCTGCACACGATCGCGGTGATTTTCAGCTTCTGCGGTCTGGGGCTCGCCGACCGGGTCCTGGCCGACTGGCCGCACCTGCGGGGGCCCGCCTTCGACGGTTCCGCCCCCAACGGGACGATTTCACTTCCCTGGCCGGAGCATGGCCCCCCGCTCCTCTGGGAACACCCGTTGGGTCAGGGATACGCGGCCTTCACCCTTGCGGGAAATCGGGCGTACACCCTTTATCAGTCGGCCTTCTCACAGAACCTGGCCTGCCTCGACGCGGATTCGGGCCAGATCGTGTGGGAGTTCCCCTGCGGCTCGCCCTTTGAACCGCTGGGCCTCTACCCCGGTCCCCGCTCAACGCCGACCCTCGCAGAGGGCCGGATCCTCTTCGTCACGCCGGACGCTCACCTTTACTGCGTCGATGCCGATCGCGGGGATGAAGTCTGGTCCGTGAACATGAAGAAGGAGTTTGCCGGCCGAGGGACGGAGTTCGGCTACTCGGCCTCTCCGCTGGTCTTTGACGGAAAGGTCATCCTCCCCGTGGGAGGGGCGAACGCCGCCGTTGTCGCCTTCGCGCTGAAGAGCGGCAGGATCGTCTGGCAATCGGGTTCGCACCCCGCCAGCTACGCGTCGATCGTGCCGATCCGCCTGGAAGGGACGACGCTTCTTCTCGCCGCCATGCGGAACCACATGTTGCTGCTCCATCCTGAAACGGGACGGATCGCCTGGGAGAATGAAGTCTCACTGGGGTATGACGAACACTCGATCTCTCCGCTGTACGAAGAGCCGATCCTCGTCCTGACGGCACCATTCAGATCGGGGGCGACGGCGTTGCGCCTTTCACTCCAGGACGTCGACGCGGGCACCGCATCGAAGCCCGAAAGCGGTCCGGACTCAGAAGAGGCGAACGGCGGCGGAGCTCGGAGGATGGAAGATGTCGATAGCGCCGACGGATTGAAGGTCCGTGCCGAGCATCTCTGGCACTCGCGTGAGTTTTCGAACGATGTGCTCGCGAGCGCCATCGTGAACGGGACGATTTATGGATTCGATCTTCGTGATCAACAGGCCAAGGCGCACCGGTCCTCGCGCGGCCTCTTTCGATGCCTCGATCTCCCGACCGGGAAGACCCTCTGGTCGTCCGACCGTCCCGGTCACTCGAACGTCCTCCGCCTTCCGAGCGAAGGCCGGCTGCTCCTTTTCAATGACGAGGGAGAGCTCATCGTCCTGAAAGCGAATCGTGAGGCTTACGAGGAGTTGGCACGCCATCCCGTCTTCGACAACGAGATCTGCTGGACATTCCCGGCGCTGAGCGACGGACGCGTGCTCCTGAGGACGCAGTTCCGGGCGGCCGCGTTGCAGATCGGCCCCCACTCCTCCGCCGACACCGCTCTTGCCACCTCGGTCGTACCGGCTTCCCGTCCTATGAGGCGGTTCTGGAATCGGTTCCGGCTGGGGATGCTTCTCGGCGGGGAACGCGAACACCCCTTCATGCAGCCTGCTCCCGATGAGCTGTCACGCTGGTTCTGGTGGTCGCTGACGGTGGTCGCCTTACCGGCCTGTGCGTGGGCTTGCCTGGCCGACTGGTGCCGCCCAAGGGGTCCCCGACCAGGGCCCGCTTCTGATCCGGCGACGGTGAAGGACGCACCTTCTATCCACCTGCTGCGGCATTTCGTCGAGGCCGGTCTCTGGATTGGACTCGGCCTGGTCATGACGCCGATCCTGAACCTTCCGTCAGTGCGAGGTGAGCCTCTCGAGGGGCACGATCCCTTCATCCTGACCTGGCCCGCAGCGCTGTTTGGCGGGCTGTTACTCGTCGGCCTGACAAGCCGTATCGGCAACCGCTGGGTTCGCCGCGGTGGGGATGTCGGGTTCCTGCTCCTTTGCCTCATCTACTTCCTCGTCCTTCGCTCGCAGAGCCTGCCGCACGAGTGGGCCTTTCTGATCGGTCTCGTTCCGGCGATCCCGTTCGCCTGGGCCTGGAGCCGTTCCAGGGCGTCTGAAACAACGACGGAACCGCCCAGGGGATGGCAAGCTCATCCGATCGTTGGAAGTCTGATCGCGACCCTCGGGTTCACCGCGCTCTTCTGGACCCCGTTCGTCCTGCGGCTCCTGCGTGGAAGCCTGGTGGACGTCATCGAGTGAGCCTCTCGGCCGAGGGGGCCTGTCACTGCACAAATGTCCTTGACACTGTTCAGACGTTCGCTAACCTCTCCCTCGCCTGGAACGGATTTCCAGGATCGGTCGCGAGGCCGATAACCTGCTCTTCCGCCTCATCACGACGATGCAGCGACCCGCGGATCAGCGAATCACCGATTGGAAGACGGACCCGACGCTCTGTCGGGGACTCGCCTTCCTGCGAGCACATGCGGTCATGCTCCTGGCCCGTCGGCGAATCCCGATAGCGGGCTGAACGAACCCGGCCATTGCTGTGGCCCGGCGTCCTGCTGTGGCTCTTGTCCGTTGATTGCATGGCGCGGCGCCACGTCGTGCCCCCTCTTTCCTTCCTCGTTCAATCGGCGAGCGGCCACGCTTCGGCGCGCCGCCATTCAGGAGACTCCCATGCTCGTTCTCTCTCGCAAGGCCGGCGAATCCCTCCTCATCGATGGCCAGATCCGCGTCACTGTGGTCAAGGTCGGCGGTCGCGTTCACATTGGCGTCGAAGCCCCCTCCGGAGTCCGGATCATCCGATCCGAAGTCGCCGAGCGGGAGGAAAGCAGGATCGAGGAGCTGGAAGTCCGGGTCTAGGGGCAGCAGAGCGGAACAACCGCGTGCTCACCCGCACGCGGTTCCTGAACCCGTGCCCCTCGTTTCACGCCTCGGCAGTTCCCGATCGGTGGACCATGTAGGCGAACCATCCGAAGCTCACGCCCGCTGTAATCAGTGCGCCGAGCTCGAGGCCGCTCTTCAGGAAGGTGTCGTACAGCCCGTGCAGCACCATCCCGATGCCGAGGTACAGGACGATGAACATCCCGATGTTCTCCCATGAGAACTCCGAGATGTAGTCCTGGTTGTGGTACATCAGGACGCCGATCGCCCCCGCCCACAGGGAGTGAAGCGCCACGCACGAGATGAACCGGACCAGGTAGATCCAGCTCCCCTGGACGCCGTTGTAATAGCTGCCCGAGTAGGTGATCCCCTCCGACACGCCGAAGCCGACCCCGCTCGCGAGCCCGATCAGGCACGCGTCCCGCCAGGTCGCCTTCGGATGGCTGTTAAGATAGATCGCGATCGGCACTGCCTTGCAGAGCTCTTCACACAGGCCGACGCCGCACGTGAAACCCATGAAGCTCAGTCCGAAGCCGGTCTCGGGGTCGATCGCGCAGCGGTACGAGAACCCGATGAACTTGATGAGATAAAAGAGGAGGACGAGAACACTGCGGCCGCGAACCATGACCCCGGCCGTCCAGAAGGCGATGTACTGGAAGACCAGAAGCAGCATGATGCCGATCGTTCCCGTGATGAGCCCTGTTACGATGAGCTGCGCCGGTGTCGATTCCGACCTCGGCCACAGCGCCATCAGAACGCCGAGATAGACCGCGGCGCTCAACCCGGCAAAGACCCAGTGCACCCGGGAGTCGGCCGCCAGCAAGGCGCCGTTGATCCGGTGATCCGGCGTCTGCATGGCAACCTGCTGGGCGAGATTGAAATCGGCGTCCTCTTCGAACTCGAGCTTCTCGCCGAGTTTGTTCTCGGAGATCGTCTCGGCGATCCGGTCGTCGACCGGCGCTCCCTCCATCAGGGAGTTGAGACAGAGTGGAATGAGGGCAAGGAGCAGGAACCAGTAGGCATTCTGCCGCCAACCGGTCGCCTCGACGGCACGGGCCTTCTTCTTCGATCCTTTCTTCTTCTTTTTCTTCGGGGCCTTCGGCGTGTCCTCGAGCATTGTCTCGCCGTCGGACAGATCGTCCGAGGTCAAGGACGAGAAATCGTCTTCCTCCGCTGACGACGCGGCTCCCGCCGTTTCCTCCGGGACGTCGAAGTCGTCGACCGGCTTCGGCCGGGATCTGGCAGGGGCCGAGTCGGTCGCTTCGACAGGGGGAATGGCCACCCGCGGCTTCTTGGATGCGGACCGGAACGTGGACTTCGGTGCCGGCCGAGCCGGAGCGGAAGGTTCCTCGGAGAACCGGTACGGGGAGGACTCGTCCTCGTCGGTCCCGGCGGTCGGCCCGACGGCCGCAGAACTGTTGAAAAAGTCCGACTCGCCATCGTCTGCCGCCGGCGACCTGGAAGCCGTGGCCGCTGGGACGGTCATGATCTCCTGGCACCTCGGGCACCGGACGCGCCGGCCGGCGTGTTTTTCCTCCACCTTGAGCGTGGCGTCGCAGGAACCGCACGAAACGCGAATGGCCATAGTGTTCGCCCGGGAAGCCGACGGTCGACAGTGTCACGTATCGTGTCGGCGGAGTCCCGGCGGAGTCAAGCCGGCCGCATTTCCCGTCCGGCCCTGCGACTTCTCTCACGCCGGGCATGGCTTCATGGCCGCTACGGACCAAAACATCGCGGTGAGTGACCTGAGCAGGCCATGCACCGGCGGATCCTCTTCTCCACACTAATCGTTACAGGCGGCGTTCCTGTGTAGTCGGACCACCTCCCGTTACAGTCACGCGTGTCAGACGGGGCTAAGGCCGCGCCGCATTTTTGCGGGTTTTCGAATGTCTCCGGTGGAGCCGGACAGGCGCGTGCTAGAGTTGCTCGATGGATCGACTCCCCTGAAAGGATGCGCCCCCGCCCGTCGTGCGGAGCGTCAAGCCATGGGTTTCCTGAAGCGTCTCATCAAGAACGCGTTTCGGGATGAAACGGTTGCCCGCGGGCACAGCTCCTTCGAGACCGTCTCGGAGCAGCAGCTCGAGGATCACCTGCGCATCGCGCGGTACGGAAGCTATCTCCTGACCGACGCTATCCGCCCTTCCGTCGACCTGCAGGTCGTACCGAGCGCCGGCTGGCGCCGCGACTCGTTCAAGGACGAAGGGACCGGGATCACGATTCCCGTTCTCATGGCGTCCCAGACCAGGGAACGCCTGTTCGACCTTTTCATTGATCTTCTCGAGCCTCTCGGCGAGTCGGTCGACGTGGTCCTCGAGTCGAGCCACGACACCCGCCGCCGCGACCATGTCGACACCTACCGCGAGCAGATCGACCTCCCGATCCTCAAGAGCCTGCTGTACGACTTTGAAGACCTGCTGACAAACGACGGCTGTACGGGAATCGCGGTCCTGAACCCGCGCATCCCCATGGAGGTCCAGTTCGACGAGCACAAGCTGCTCGTCATGTACGGCCACGACCTGGAAGCCTTCGAAGAGATCCTCGGCCGGAACCGGGTCTATAGCAGTGACACGCTGCGGTTCATCACCGAAGGGGAACACGTTCACTCCTCGAGCGAAGAGTACGCGGACCAGTTCAACGAATTGAAATACCAGATCGGCGTGGAAGACGAGTGAGACGTCGCCCGCGTGCGAGTCGGTTCTCGGGAATCAATCTGCCATCCAGACCAAAGCGAACATTGAGGACAGTCAGCGGACCGGACTTTCCAGCCCTTCGATGCCCCCTCCGGCGAGAAGGGCTCTTTGAGTCCTCTGTCCGCTCTGCAGCAAAGAATTCTTGAGACAGCTTAGAAACGACAGTCGGCCACCAGGCGTCTGACCTCCCCCGGTCGCGCGTTCCCCGGCGAGCGAGACGTCGCGAATACCTGAAGGCGCCCC
>JAEYWB010000861.1 GCA_023429275.1 Planctomycetota bacterium | reverse complement strand
GGAACCCCTGCAAAATCTCAGCCCGGAGGGTTCTTCGACCCCGCCGTTGCCGCCGCCCATTCAGAAACTCATCCAACACCTGACGAGGCTCTTCCAACTCGCCACGTAAAAGTGCGAAAGTCGAACTTAACGGCGGTCCTGAATCGCGACCGAATTTCGAGGGGCGCTCGTCCCGGCCCAACTTACTTGGAGACCTGCCGCCTCCAGAACTCGGCCAGGTCCTTCAGGCCGATCTGTTCGTACAGGTCGGCAATCTGGCTCCGGACGGCCGTGTTGCCCGGCTCCCGGCCCGCCTGCCGCTCGAGTTTGTAGAGCTCGAGCTTCTTGTCGGCCAGCTGGCGGTGGATGCGGAGTTGCTCCGCCCCCTTCGCCCGGTCCCCCCCGCGGGCGTAGATCTGGCCGAGGTTGTAGTACGCCTCCTGCATCGTCGGGTCGAGCCGGACGAGCGACTCGAACACCTGTTGCGAGTCCTGAAGACGTCCGAGGCCCAGGAGAAGCTTGCCTCGCAGGAGGAGCGAATCGATGTGCTCGGGATACTTTGCGAGCAGCTCGTCAACGAACTTCAGACTCTCCTTCGAACGTCCCTCGAGCTCCAGGATTCTCGCTTCGAGCAACTTCCTCGTATCCTCGGAACCGTCCGAGGCGGGGATGGCTTCGAGCGCCTCGCGGGCCTCCCGCGCCTGGCCGACGCGTACCTGCGCCTCGACGAGCTTCCAACGGATACTGAGGAGGCCTGGCTCCCGACGGACCGCCTCCTGGTAGGCCTCGAGCGCTTGCGGCCAGTGGGATCGATCTTCGTGGATCCGGGCCTCGACGATCCAGGGGCGGGCATCCTCGGGTTCGAGCCGTTTCAGTTCTTCGCAGTAGGCGAGAACATCGTCTTCGCGCCCCAGGTCGTAGCGAACCGTCGCTGCCACTCGCAGCGTCTCGGCCCGTAGATCCGGACGGAGGAGAGCTTCATCGAGCAGAAGGTCGGCCTCTTTCCACGAATTCGCATGAAAGAGGATCTCCGCCGCCAGCAGGAGATCCGCAGTCGTCTGGGAGCGCTGCGGACGGAGCGCGGGCGAGGCCGCGGCTGCGCTCGACCGGAGAGTCTGAGCAACCGCCTGGAGCAGTTCGGCCGATGCGGACTCTTTCCCCCCCGCCGCCAGATAGCCAGTGAGCTTCTGCTCCGCTTCGTTGACGAGCGGGCGGGGATCGATCGGCGTGGCAGAGGGAGTTCGGAGACGATCGAGTGCGGCTCGGGCGTCTGCCAACAGGTTTTCCTGGTCGCGTCGCCGGCTCGAGCGCCATCCCCAGGCTGTCGCCGCGACCACGGCCAGCAGGCCGACCGCCAGAAGTCGCCGCCGCCGCAATCCCGTCGCACTTTCCGGTCGGTGAGCCTGCCGCGGCGATTCGCCCGCTTCACTCGGCATGGCCCCGTCCCTCCACGAGGTCGTGTGTCTTTCCGGTCGTCAGTCCGTCGAACCGCTCCTTCTTCCCGCCGGGCCACACGACCGAGATCGTCTGCGGCTCCGCGGACTTCAAGGCGAAGAGAACCCGCCTGTCGTTCTGCGACAGGTAGCCGCCCCCGCCGACGATCCAGCGTACGACGCGGTTCTCATCGCGCCCGAGCGTCAGTTTCGCGCCGATGGCCTCTGTGTTCGACGCGGTACCGACCAGTCGGACCCGGACCCAGGCGGGCGGAGTCCTGCGATTCCTGAGGACGATGACCGGGTCATTCTGATGGGAGATGACGAGGTCCGGAGCTCCGTCATTGTCGAGATCACCGACCGCCAGGCCCCGACCGGCGTGAGTCGTCGTAAAATAAGGAGCGGCCTCGTCACTGGCGTCACGGAACCGCTTTCCCCCTTCGCTCGCGAGGAGTTGTGCCGGCTGCAGGTAGGGGCAATCACGTCGGCCATAGGCGACATGTCCGTTCGTGATGACGAGATCTTCCCAGCCATCGCCGTCAAAATCCGTGAAGCTGCATCCGAACTTGACCCACGGGCGGGAGATCCCCGTCAGACCGTACGAATTGGTGACGTCGACGAAGCCTCCGTCGCCGACGTTGCGGCGGAGAGAGTTATCCTCGGTGGCGTAATTCAGGTAGAAGAGGTCGAGCTTCCCGTCCCGGTCGACATCCAGCACATCGACCCCCATCGAGCCCTCGCGCTGCCCGTCGGTCGAGAGAGCAACGCCGCTGAGGATCCCCTCTTCACGAAACGGAAGCGGACCGAGGTAAAGCTGGTTCTCATTGACGTCGTTGGCGACGAAGACATCCATGTGACCGTCGTCATTGAAGTCAGCGGAGACGACTCCGAGTCCACGCCCCTCGGCGATCGGCCCGGCCCGGTCAGTCACGTCTTCGAACGTGCCGTCCTTCTGGTTCAGGAAGACCCTGTCCTTCTCGGCGGGGAAATCGACCGGAGCGCAGACGTCTCTCAGCCCGGCGTCGTTGATGCACCGGCGTCTGGGATCGGGAGACCATTTTGCGTAAGTCATCACGAACAGGTCGAGCCATCCGTCGGCGTTGAGATCGGTCCAGGCGGCGGCAGTGTTCCATCCGGGAGAGACGATTCCCGAGCGGGAGGTCACATCCTCGAAGCCGGCGCCCGCCCGGTTTCGAAACAGCCGCACGCCTCCAAGGCCTGCGACCAGGAGATCCGGCCATCCGTCGCGGTCGAAGTCGCCAACGGCAGCGCCATGCGTGTAGAGAGTCTCGTCCCCCAGTCCCGACTCGCGGGTCGCGTCGGGGAACGTCATCGATCCCTCGTTTCGATAGAGGGCCGAGGGGTACCCATCGATGCGGGTCGGCTCGCCGACAAACCGGCCTCCGCCGGTCAGAAAGATGTCGAGATCACCGTCCTGGTCGAAATCCAGCAGTGCGACACCACCCCCGACGGACTCCAGCAGTTCGTAGAGACCCGCCTCGGCCCCGGTGCGATACGCAAAGTGAATCCGAGTCTGCCCTGTCACATCCTCGAACCAATCTGTCGCCCGCGCATCGCGGGGCTTCGGACCGGGCGGGATCGCGGCAGGAAGCGGGGCATTCTCCGGTACCCCCCTCGGCCCTGCCGGCCTCGAATCAGAAAGGGCCGACGAGGGCCGGATGTCGGCCGGCGGCGTGTTCGGATTCTCTGTCTCGGAACAGGCCGTCAGCCCGAGCAGCAGAGCCGCGGTGAGGCCGCGAAGGATTGTCCCCATGGGGCCAGCCACCGAGTTCGAGGCCTACTTGTTCGTCTTGGGATCCAGCTCAAAGTCGTACGGTCCACCGGGGACTTTCGCTTCCAGCGTTGTCGTCGCCCGATCGCTGTACTTCTTGTCAACCTGGACGACGCCCCCTTCTTCTGCCCGTATCCGATCCCTCCCTCGTTGGTGATGATGACGACCTTGTACGTCCCCTCGGGAACGCCGCTGTCGTTCCCCAGGCCGGAGATCGTAAACTTTCCATCGGGCTGGATCGCTCCGCTGCCGGTGTACTTCTCCGACAGCAACTGAACGGTCCCGTCACCGAGGGGAGTTCCCCCCTTGATCTTGACCGATCCGGCGACAGGGTACGTTTTCGGTCCACCCTGGCCGCATCCGACCAGCAAGGCAGTCATGAGAAGCGCGACTCGGAGCATTGGACGACTCGCTTGAGGCTGTTGAGCGGAACCGGCGGCCGGCCGGTCAACATGAGAGTGTGAAGAAGAAAAGCCAGCCTGAAGCACAGACTGGCTCGAAATCCAGAATGATGTCGAAGATTACTCGGGGATCGTGACCGAGCGCCCGTCGATGCCGTTGCACATCCGGCGGAAGGTGACGACGTCCATCAGCGGGCTGATGTCGCGGACGCCGCCATCCGCCAGCAGGAACTGGATCGTTCCAGCGTGCCAGCTGCCGAACGCCGTGCTGATGTCGGACCAGTTGCCGATGTTGTCGAAATTGAAGGAAGGAGCGAGCGGAACGGTGACGCGGGCTTGCCGGGCGACGTTGTATTCACGCCAGCTTCCGACCCAGTGATAGATGTTTCCGTCCGAAGCCTTGTCTCCGCAGCACTGGCCGAACTCGCGGGGAATCACGTGCTTCTCCCCGACAAGGAACGTATTGCTGGTCCCGTCCTGGACCCAGCTGAAGCTGTCGCGGGGTTTCCAGTTCTTCACCGAGCTCGCCGGTTCACCCTGGTCGACGACCGCCATGCGGACCGGGCTCGTGATCCGCCGATCACGGTCGCGGTAATGAATATCCCACCACTGATCGCGGGAATTGTTCGTGTCGTCCTGGACCGCGGTCGGGTCGGCGTTCCAGTACCAGACGACAACGGCGTAGTCGCCAAGCGGGCCGGAGCTGCTTCCGCCATTCTTGTAGGCCTGGGCCTTCGTCCGCCGGCTCGGGCAGATGTATCCGGGAACGACTGCGTCCATCGAATACAGGATCTCATTCCCCTGAACCGTCATCGGGTCCGGGTCCGCATTATCGATCACGGCACCGAGATCCGTGATCTTGTTGTAGACGTTGGCCTGATCGATGTAGGGGAGCAGCAGTCCCCAAAAGCTCAATCTCTGTTGACCGATCATCAGCGGAGGGATGCCGCTGTAGGTCTCATGAAAGTTGTGGACCGCGATCCCAATCTGCTTGAGATTGTTTTTGCATTGACTGCGACGGGCTGCTTCGCGTGCCTGCTGGACGGCGGGAAGCAGGATGGCGACGAGCACCGCGATGATGGCAATGACGACCAGCAACTCGATCAGCGTGAAACCTCGCCGATCTCGATTCCGCCGTTGAGACAAGATTCGCATGAGACTCAACTCCGAGGCAAAGATGAGAGGAGTACGCGTAAACGGCAATCAATTAGAAAATTCGAGCCAAATCAGCTCTGAAGGTGAGCTGGTCTGTTGATCAGCAAATCAGGAAGCTCCGAATTCCCTCGCGAGAGAATTTTTAAAAACCTGGTGAAGTTCATCCGCCAGCCTTGCGGGTGGTGAGCCGCTCTGCCGACGCCATGCTTCAGTTGCCAGTGTACGACTCAGTCGTTCGCGGAATCCAGAGCCGTCTGCCTCCAGCTGGTACGATCCTTCATATTCTTGATACGAATTCTTCCAACCCGGGACACCGGGGCACAGTACAT
>JAEYWB010000830.1 GCA_023429275.1 Planctomycetota bacterium | reverse complement strand
ACCATCGGGAGGGGGCGGGGAATCAGTTCAGACGCGGCCTCGAGAAGCTCCCGTCGCCGGTTGTCCCGATGGATCGTCGGGGTTTCGACGAGCCGGTCAGCGAGCAGCCGGACGGCAAGCAGTTCGCGTCCGGCGGGAAGACCGTACCGCTGAGTCGTTTCGGCCCGGCAGAGTCCGCGAACCGCGAGGACGACGCGTGTTTCTTCGAGAGACCGAGCCACGACCCGGGCCAGGCAGTCCGGGGCGTGCCAGGACGGACTCGCCGTCGAGTTCGGGACGACGACAAATCCGCGGCAGGCGTCGAGGGCATCCCGCAGATCTTCGTAGGACGTCACCGCGAGCGAGACGATCGCAGTCTGGTGCGGCGAGAGAACCAGGGCACATTCCGCGAGCGACAGGGCAACCCCGGGAAAATCGGACAGGTCGTTTCGCTCGCGATCAGCATCGGACATCAGTGACCTCGCGTCAGGCAATCGGAGAGACGTGGAACCCGCGCGTCGTCGAGCTGCAGTCCGAGGGGGTAGTCGGCGGCTTTCAGCAACTCAGCGAAACACGCGGTCATCTGGCGTTGGAACTCGACAAGGTCGACCCCCGCGTAAGTCGGGTGGTAGGGGCGAAGATACTTCGACTGAGAGTCGAACATCTTCCGGGCTCCGCCGAGGTTTCCCCCTTCGAAGTGATGCAGCGCCACGGCGGCGTGGATCAGTCCCTGCAGGAAGTCGCGTTCCTCGGAATAGGTTTCTGACCAGAGTTCCTCCAGCACATCATGACAGGCGAAGAACTCCCGGGCGTCGAAGAGCTCGATCGCCTGCGGGAATCGTTCGTCCGAGATCATGTGGGAAGGTTTCGCGGCCAGGTCGCCCGGCCGATTGCCGGAGGGAGGGGAGCCTCTATCATTCGGGACCCCTTCCCCATCTGGGCGACGTCGCGCGAGTCTAGGGGGTCCTCGTTTCCGATGTCCAAGGGATTTCGATGCCTGCCGCGAAGAAAACCGGCGTCTCCCCGACCGATGTTGACCTGACGCAACGTGTCCGCGCGATCATCCGTGCGCTTCGCCGGACGTATCCGGATGCGAGATGCGCGCTTCAACATCGAAACGCGTTCGAACTGATCGTCGCGACGGTCCTTTCGGCCCAGTGCACCGACGCTCGAGTCAACCAGGCGACCCCCGAGCTGTTCGAAACCTACCCCGACGCCAGATCGCTCGCGGCCGCGAAGTCGGCCGACGTGGAACGGATCATCAAGCCGCTCGGCTTCTTCCGCGCCAAGACGGCGAGCCTGCTCGGACTGGCGAACCGACTCGTTTCGGATTTTGGCGGAGAGGTGCCGAAAGAACTCGAACAGCTCGTCACGCTTCCCGGGGTGGGACGGAAGACGGCCAACGTCGTCCTGGGGACAGTCTTCGGGATTCCGAGCGGCGTCGTCGTCGACACCCATGTCCGCAGGATCACGAACCTGCTGGGACTGACCCGGAACTCCGATCCCGTGAAGATCGAAGAGGATCTGATGGCGATCGTCCCGAAGAAGGAGTGGATCGACTTCTCGCACCGCCTGATCCACCACGGCCGCCAGATCTGCATCGCCCGCCGGCCCAAGTGTCTCGAGTGCCCGCTTCTCAAGCTCTGCCCACGGGTCGGACTCCCTCCCCTGACGTGAAGCGGAAAACTGTCTGCGTCGGCCAGGGAAACGGCCCTTCCCGGCAGACGTCTGTCGATTTCGTCATGTCCGTGGGAACCGTGAATCTCGATGGGAAAACTTGTCGCCCGGGTTCCCGAACGCGATGATGGCGTAAGCACCCGCCTCCGCGTCCTCCCGCCTTAGCCCTGCGCCGGTTGTTCCGATCCTGTGGCACCGTCGGCCTGGAGATCATGTGATGCTCAAGTTCATTCGCATATGCCTCGTCGGCCTGTTCACCCTGACGTGGGGTTTTGCCCGGGTCGGTTCTCTGGAGGCCTGTCCCTTCTGCAGCGCGCCGAGCCTGACGCTGAGCCAGCAGCTTCACCAGGCCGACTCCGCCGTGCTGATCCAGTGGGTCGGCGGTGAACGCGCCAACAAGGACGAGGGAAAGCTCGGCAACACGATCTATGAGATCGTCAAGGTCGTGCACGACTCCTCGGGGACCGCCAAGAAGGGTGAGCGGATCGTCGTCGACCGGTTCCGGGAGTCGAGCCCGGGCGATCTGTTCCTCCTCTTCGGCACGAAGGGGGCGACGGTCGAATGGGGAAGCCCGATCGAGATCACCGAGACCGGCTTCAACTATGTCGCCCAGGCTCCTTCGAAGGAGTCGAAGCCGACCGAGCGGCTCGCTTACTTTGCCAAGTTCCTGGAGTATCCCGACCAGATGATCTCCGAGGACGCGTACGGTGAGTTCGCCAACGCGGACTACAAGGACATCAAGGAGGTCGCCGTCGGCAAGGTTTTCGACGCAAAGAAGATCCGGGGCTGGATCGCGAATCCGGAGACGAACGCCACCCGCCTCGGGCTCTACGGCCTGCTGATCGGCCTGTCGGGAACCCCTGAAGACGCCGAGTTCCTGCGGGCGAAGATCGTCGAACCTGCGAGCACGTACCGGCTCGGGATCGACGGACTCATCTCCGGTTACCTGATGCTCGCCAAGGACAAGGGGCTCGAGGTGATCGAGGAGACCAAGCTCAAGGACAAGAAGTGCAGCTTCTCCGAGACGTACGCCGCCATGCAGGCGATCCGTTTCATGTGGCAGTATGGCGACGGTGCGATCGGCCAGGAACGGCTGCGGGCTGCCATGCGAACGCTGCTCGACCGGCCGGAGCTGGCCGACCTCGTTGTGACCGATCTCGGTCGTTGGAACGACTGGTCGGTCCTCGACCGCCTGATGGAGCTGTACGGCAAAGAGAACTACGACATCGACTCGATCAAGCGGGCGATTGTCCGCTTCTACCTCGTGGCGGAGTCGTCCGGTCCG
The DNA here is from genome assembly GCA_023429275.1 of Planctomycetota bacterium. Lineage (GTDB taxonomy): Bacteria > Planctomycetota > Planctomycetia > Planctomycetales > Planctomycetaceae > Planctomyces_A. The sequence continues at coordinate 4,500 of JAEYWB010000830.1, read as the reverse complement.
AAGGATCCGAAGGCTCCCGTCCCGGAGCAGGTCAAAAAGGCCAAGGCCTACCTGGCGAAGCTCCGCAAGGAGGACCCGAAGACGGTCGAGTCAGCGGAAGAGTTCTTCTTCCTCAACTTCTGAGGTGCGAACCGTTACTCTCCGCGGCACCATGAGCTACCGCGACCGCCTCCACGCCGCCGTTCAGTCCAAACGCACCCCAGCCCTGGTGGGACTCGACCCGCGATTTTCCCAACTCCCCGCGGAGATTCGGGACCGGGCCAGGCGGCGGGCGGTCAGCGATTCCGAGGTCGCGGCGCTGGCCTACGAAGAGTTCTGCTGCCGGATCATCGACGTCGTCGCCCCGCTCGTTCCGGCGGTGAAGCCGCAGGCGGCGTTCTTCGAGGAAGTCGGCCCGGCCGGAACGCTGGCGCTCTGGCGAGTGACACAGTACGCCCGCTCGGCCGGCCTTCTCGTCATCATGGACGCGAAACGCGGCGATATCGGCACGACCGCCGAGGCGTACGCCCGTGGCTACCTGGCGGGGGCCGCATCCTCCGCCGCTCCCTGGGGGGCCGACGCCCTGACGGTCAGCCCCTACCTCGGTCCGGACACGCTTGAGCCGTTCGTCAAGGTGGCGAAAGGGCGTGACGCGGGAATCTACGTCCTCGTCCGGACGAGTAATCCGGGCTCCGGTGGTTTCCAGGCCCGCCCGGGAGACGCCGTCCCGGTCTTTCGTTCGGTCGCCGAGGTCGTCCAGAAGCTCGCTGCGGAAACTGGAGGAGCCGTCGGCGCTGTTGTCGGAGCGACCTATCCCGCCGAACTGGTGGAACTCAGGAAGGCGATGCCGGACGCGCCGCTGCTCGTTCCCGGGTACGGAGCTCAGGGGGGAACCTCGGCCGATACGGCGGCGGCTTTCCACGCCGATGGCCAGGGAGCTCTGGTCAACAGCTCCCGCGGAATCATCTTCGCCTACGAGAAGCAGCCGGCGGTTCGCTGGGAGGAAGCGGTGGAATCCGCGACCCGGGCGATGATCGCCGACCTCGCGGCCCACACGCCGGCGGGCCGGCTCGGAAGCTGAAGCTATCAGCGGTCAGCCATCAGCTCTCAGCAGACGGGAGTTAGAGTCTTCTTGTCCCCGCTGACCGCCCGAGCTTCGCTCGCGCGGCACAATCGCTACAGGCGCCAAAGTCGGCCGATGGGCATCGATGGGCCGTCGTCAGGGGGGATCGTCGTCGCCTGCGGCATTCCTGCGGACCTAAGCTGGATCGAAGCGTTGCCCTTCGGCAACACGATCTTCCGCGGCGACCGCATGAGCACCGTACTTCCCCCTTCCCCGCCTCAGACGGCTCCGGCACCCTCGCCCGAGGAACTCCGGACACCGTATGTTCCGGATATGACCGAGGCGCTCGATGACGACCAGATCCCCGTCCTTCAGGACCGCACACCGGACTGGTTCCGGATGCGTCCGTCGGGACTCGCTCTCGTCGGGCTGCTGTGCATCATCTTTCTCGTCATCAACCTCTATGGTCCGTTTCCGCAGTTCCGGCTGTGGCACACCGATCTGTGGGGGCATCTTGCGTACGGCCGCTGGATCGTCGAGCACCGCGCGCTCCCCGAGACCGAGCCGCTGATGCCGCTCTCCCGCGGCGTCCCGATGGTCGACACCGCCTGGCTCACCCAGGTCGTCGGCCACCTCACCATGGAGCATGTCGGAGTCTTCGGGCTTCGGTTTCTCTACACCGGTTCCATCATTGCCTCGCTGGGGCTCCTGTCGCTGACACTCTATCGCCGGACGGAAAGCCTGCTTGCGGCGTGCCTGTCACTCGCGGTCTTTGGCGGCGTCAGCTACCAGCTCTTCTGGGTGGCCCGGCCTCAACTGGCGGGGCTGGTCTGCTTTGTCATGACACTGCTGATCGCGACACGGCCCGTCTGGCCGCAGTGGGCCTGGGGAGCGATTCCCCTGCTCTTCGCCTTGTGGGCCAATCTCCACGGCTCGTTCGCCATGGGACTGGTCCTGCTCGCGACGCTCTGCGTCGGGCGGGCGGTCGATGTCTGGCGGCGAACGAAGTCGCTCTCGAAGGCTCTTGCCGATGGTCGATTCCGCCGGCTGCTGATCGCGGGGGAACTCGCGGCGGCGGCGACGCTCCTCAACCCGTATGGCCTGGGACTGCATCTCGAAGTCCTGACGTTTGGCCGCAACCCGAACCTGTCGAGCCTGATGGAGTGGGATCCGCTCACGCTGCGGGACTACCCGGGACAGGCGATGGCCGTGGTGGTCCTGGCGATGGCCTGGATGTACCGCGCTACGCCGCGGCGAATCGGAACGGGCGAACTGCTGCTGTTGCTCGGCCTCGGCCTGTGGTCGCTCTGGACCGCTCGAATCATCGTCTGGTGGGCGCCCGTGGCGGCCTACTACTCGGCCCTGCACATCGCGGCCATTCGCCAGACCCGGCGGACGGCGCCGCCGCAGTCGCATCCCGCAGGAATCTGGACCGTCGTCGGACTCGCCATGGCCCTGATGACTTTCCTGGTCACGCCATCCGGCATGGCGGCGACGCGGGCGTTCAAGATGTCTCTGGGACTGCCGGTTCCGAAGTTGGATCCGAAGGTCGCCGAAGTGACGTTCCGCCGCGCGGTCTCCCCGGCGACCCCGGTTCTGGCCGCCAACTTTCTCAAAGAGCATCCCCCGAAGGGACAGATCTTCAACGCCTACGAGTACGGGGACTACCTGGAATGGGCCGTCCCGGGGCTGCAGGTCTTCGTCACGTCGCACATCCATCTCGTCCCCACGGAAGTGTGGGAGCATTACATCGACATCGCGAATGCCAGCGGGGAGTGGAAGCGGCATCTCGATCTCTACGGCGTCAACTGCCTGGTGCTGGAAGCCCGGCGTCAGCCGGCCCTCATCCGGGCTCTGCGGCAGGACACGGAGACCTGGGACGTCGCGTTCGAGGAGAAGGACCACACGGTCGTCTTCCAGCGTCGCAAGCCCCTGTAGCCCGTTGCGCGGGACACCCGCTTCGTCCCGGCTCTTTCGACTCGTCCGAACGGTCTTCCACTCAAGGCCCTGATTATGTCTGCCGCTTCTTCCCGCCGGCCAACGCTCCTCGTCCTCCTCGCCGTTCAGGCGGTGGTCGCGGTGGCCGCTTCCCTCGCCTGGACATTCAGTTCGGCCGCCTCTCGTGACGGAATCCGGGCCCAGGCGACCGGTCGGCCAGTCTTTCACGAAATCGATGTCCCACGGACGGAACCGCTCCGGATCAACCCGCTCTACGACCGGCCCGACCTCGTCAGCGACGAGGATCTTGCGGCGGTGCTCCGGCAGGTGCAGCCCCGGTTCCGCCGCAAGGAGATGTCCCCCAATTTTGTCGAACACGCACTTCGCGTCTGGGGGATCAAGGCGACATTCCAGGACCCCGAGGCGATCTCCGGAGCGGAGATGGCGGAGTTCCTGACGGACAATCGTCGCTTCGTCGAGTCGTGGGGGGCCGACGCTTCCCCCCTTCTCATCGATCGGCCCGACGGTCTCGCCGTCCGGTGGAACAAGGAGCCGGGTGGCTCGGTCCATCACGATCACTGGCTCGCCAGTCTCACGGAGGCGGGGATCCCCCTGACGTATGAAGTCTTCGGTCCGTCTCTCCGTCGCGGTCTGACGATCAGGAACGTCCTCGAGGAATCGCTCCGGGACTTCCGCCTCGACGAGCGTGAAGCCGAGTGGACCGCGATGGCGTTCGGGCTCTGGATCGCTCCGGAGACCAAGTCGTGGACGGGCGGCGACGGCCGCCACTATTCCTTCGACCTGATCGCCTCGCGGCTGATGCGCGGCGAGAAGCAGCTCGGCGTCTGTGTCGGGACCCACCGTGTGTACTCGCTTGCCGTCCTGCTCCGTCTCGATGACGAGTACATGATCCTGTCGGAGGAGACCCGCAAGCAGGTCGTTGCGCACCTCGGAGCTGTCCGGGATGCCATTACGCTGTCGCAACTCCCCGATGGCCACTGGCCGTCGAACTGGCCGGATGGAGAAGAGGCGGCCAGGAAACCGATCGACGAGCCGCTCTATAAGCAGGTCATTGCGACGGGCCACCACCTGGAGTGGATGGCCATCGCCCCGAAGGAACTGCACGTCTCCGAGGAGCATCTGCGGAAGGCGTTCGCGTGGGTGATCCGGACGACGAAGGATCAGACGCCGAAGGAGATCCTCGAGCGATACACCTTCTTCAGTCACGTCGGGAACGCCGCCGCCCTGTGGCGGAGCCAGCATCCCGCCACGTTCTGGCAGGCGTGGGAGGCACAGCACCCGTACATCGCTCCAGAGAAGAGCGATGCGACAGGGGCTCCGATGGCTCCTGCCGCAACGAAAGCGGAAGCCTTCACGCCGCTCGAGTAGGAAATGCGTTGGCCACGACTGACGCAGTCGTTCCTGCAGACCCGGGGATGCAGTAGGATGACCGGAGCCGTCCCACGGGGCGCTCTTCCTCCGGGATTCGTCCATGCCTTCGCCGGCTTCCAGTTCACCTC
>JAEYWB010000076.1 GCA_023429275.1 Planctomycetota bacterium | reverse complement strand
CCTCCGCGGGGAGGCGCGTCGCCAGGGCCTTCCGCCATCGGGGCGCTGCGGCCCCCGCGGAGCCGGGCCTGGAAGATCCGCTGGCCGGTTTTGGCATCGATGCAGTTCGCGATGCCGCCGTTGAAGTAGTAGATCCGCCCTTCGTAGATCAGCGGGGTTCCGAACCGGCTCGAGTCGCGGCCGTTCCAGATGACATTCGTCTTCGAGATATCGTCCGTCCCTCCCGCCTTGACGGCGATCGAACCGCCGCCGCGCCCCTCGATCGCGTAGACGATCCCGTCGTTTGCCACGACGCTGGAATTGAACTGGTCCGTTGCGATCGCGCTGCAGAACCACTTGAGCTTGCCGTTGGCCGGATTGATTCCCCAGATCTCGTCGGGGGTTCCGATGACGATGTCGGTCCGTTCGCCGTCGATCGGAACGGTCACCGGCGTCCCCCAGGTGTTACCGAGGGAGTCCGCCTCGGCCCGCCAGAGCTCCTTGCCGGTCGAAGCGTCGAGGCCGACGATCGCGCCACTCTCCGGCCCGGCGGGGACGATCACCGTCTTGTCGTAGAGAATCGGGCTCGAAGACGAGCCCCACCGCCGCGGATCAGATCCTTTCCCGACGCTCGTGTGCCACAGTTCCTTGCCGGCGAGGTCATAGGCGTAGACGCCGCTCTTCCCGAAAAACGCAAAGACCCGCTCGCCATCGGAGACCGGCGTGTGGGAGGCGTAGCCGTGCTCGGGGACTCCCGGCCCCGCGAACGGGTCTTCCGGAAGCACCGCCTGGACAGTCTTTTCCCAGAGGACTTTGCCGGACGTCCGGTCGATGCACTGAAGGTGTCGCTTCAGATCCGCCTGGTCGCCCGGGTCGCGGCGGTTCAGGCCGTAACCGGAGTACGAGGTCACGAAGATCCTGTCGCCGACGATGATCGGCGACGAAACCCCGGCCCCGGCGAGCGGGACCTTAAACCGGATGTTCTCGTCGGGACTCCAGGTCACCGCGGCCGGCGCGGTGTCGGGGCTGACTCCGCTTCCGTTCGGCCCGCGGAATCGGGGCCAGTCGCTCGCGGGAGCCGCGGCGGGTTCGAGGGCAGAGCCGAGCATGAGGAACAGGGCCGCTCCGCGGACCGCTTGACCGAAGCTCATGGGAAAATCTCCAACAAGGAATTGTCCGGCGAGTCAGGGGGAGGGCCGGAACCCTCCGAGGGGTGAACACCGCTCCGGGGCGTCCGGATCGCGGATTCCCGTGAACCGGCCGGAAGTTACGTCACGATCGCCGGCCCGACAGAGCCGCTTCACAGAGGATTCAGGGAAGAGCACAGCCCGGACGGTCGTTGTCCAGGGGGACAAAGACCCGGCTCTCGGCGCGGCAGACTCGATACAGCCGCCACGTCATGAAGCGCGGCGACTGTCGTTTTTGCGAAACGTGTCGCTTTCCGGCATCGGCCGAGACAGACAGAGGGCTCGACCTAGGGTTCAGGAGGACCTTCCCCCTTCACACAGACAATGGGAACTGCCATGGATCGCGCTCTGCGGCTCGACGCGCCTCACGACTGGGTCGTCTCTCGTTATCACGTCCGCCTGCGCCGCCCGGACCTCAGCTTCGTCACCTTCACGGTGGCGCAGAAGACCGAGCTGGACGAGATTCTCGAAGCGGCCGCCAGCCTGGACTGGTCCGTCGAGGAACTCGCCACGCCCCGCAGCTGGCCGATCGGCTCCTGATCGGCTCGAGGCAGTCGATCTGCGGAGGAGGCGCGAGCCTGCGCGCGATGTCCGGTCACGTGTCGCTGTGCGCACCCGATGCGGGTGGCGGTTTCACGCGCGACACTGGATGCACACGGACGAACTGCACCTGCAGTCCGCTTTCCACAAGTCGTCCCGAGCCGTCGCGGTCGGGAAGCCTTCTCAACATTGCCCGCGATATCGCGAACCCACGATATCAGCTCGAAGTCGCTCCGCTGGCGCCCAGGTCGATCAGGCTCACCGCGTCTTCCACGTCTCCCCAGTCGGAGTCGATTCGAAAGTGTCCTTCACCATTCTCCACATCCATCAGGGTGATGTGGTAGGGCCCGATCTGCAGCGATTCACCGATGGAGAGTTCGAACTGGTGGTCGTTCACGCGGGTACTCCCTTCAAGGGACGCCGTCGCAGTCTGCCGTCGCAAGGACGGACTTCCATGTCCTGAGCGGCCAGCCCAGGTTGCGCAGCGTGCGGAGGAACCATACCAACGTGGATAACGGTCCTGCAAACTTAATCCGTGACGCAAGTTGAGACACGGGGACAGCGGTACACCGATTCGACTTGACGGATGGAGATGAGAGGTTCCTGAAGAAGGCCTAGGGGCCAGGGCCTAGGGCCAGCGAGGAAGTACGGACCGAACGTCCCTCTGGCTCTAGGCTCTAGGCTCTAGGCTCTGGGCCTTCGGCCTCTTCTCAAAACTCCGCGCTTCCGGGAAACCGCGGATACGGAATGACGTCGCGGATGTTCTGCATGCCGGTGGCGAGGAGCAGCATCCGTTCGAGGCCGAGTCCGAAGCCGCTGTGCGGCACGCTGCCGTAGCGACGGAGGTCGACGTACCACCAGTAGTCTTCGGGGTTGAGGCCGCACTCCTGCATCCGGGCGAGCAGGACGTCGAGCTTCTCCTCGCGCTGGCTCCCACCGATGATCTCGCCGACACCGGGAACGAGGACGTCCATCGCGCGGACTGTTTTGCCGTCGTCGTTGCACTTCATGTAGAACGGCTTCAGCGTCCGCGGGTAGTTGTAGACGATGATCGGCTGCTGGAAGTGCTGCTCGGTCAGGTAGCGTTCGTGCTCCGCCTGCATGTTGTCACCCCACTTGATGGGGTATTCCCACTTTCTGTCGGCCTTCGTGACGATGTCGACCGCCTCGGTGTAGGAGACCCTGCGGAAATCCTTCTCGAGGATGTGCTTGAGCGTCGCGAGGACGGTCTTGTCGATCCGCTCGTTGAAGAACGCCATGTCCTCGGGGCAGCGTTCAAGCAGGTCGCGGATGATCGTCTTGATGAACTCTTCGGCGAGCTGCATGTTGTCTTCGAGCTCGTAGAAGGGCATCTCGGGCTCGATCATCCAGAACTCGGAGAGATGCCGCGTCGTGTTCGAGTTCTCGGCCCGGAACGTCGGCCCGAAGGTGTAGATCGGCCCGACCGCACAGGCGTAGGTCTCTCCTTCGAGCTGGCCGCTGACGGTGAGGGAGGCCTTCTTGCCGAAGAAGTCATCGTCGTAGGGGTTGGGATGGCCCAGGGCCGAGGGCCTGGAGCCTGGGGCCGGAGTCACTGTTTCAGATGACGCCGCTTCTTGTTTCTTTTCCGGCCCTGGGCCCTGGGCTCTAGGCCCTGGGCCCCTCACAGGATCCAGCGTCGTCACATGAAACATCTCCCCCGCCCCTTCGCAGTCGCTCGTCGTGATGATCGGCGTGTGGACGTAGAGGAACCCGCGGGACTGGAAGAAGCGGTGGATCGAGTCGCAGACGCAGTTCCGGACCCGCGCGATCGCGCCGAACGTGTTCGTCCGGGCGCGGAGGTGGGCAATCTCGCGAAGGAACTCGAACGAGTGCCCCTTCTTCTGGAGCGGATACTTCGCCGCGTCTGCCTCGCCGAGGAGAACGAGCGTCTTCGCGTGGAGCTCGACACGCTGCTTCGCCCCCGGCGACTCCTTCAGCTCACCCGTGACACGGATGCTCGCGCCGGTCGTGACATGCTTGATCATCTCGGCGTAGCCCGGCACGGTCGAGTCGACCACGATCTGCAGGTTCGCCATGCAGGAGCCGTCGTTTAGCTCGATGAACGAAAAGGCGTTCTTCGAGTCCCGCCGCGTCCGGACCCAGCCGGCAATATCGACGGTCGAGCCCGCCTGACCCTCTTTGAGAAGCTGCGAAACGCGCGGGCGACCGAGAGCGGACATGAATGGAACCAGGGCAAGGGAACATCGCGGAGCGGCCGATCCGCCCCGCTGGCGGGGATCATAGAAGTCCCCGCCCAATCGTAGCCATCTCTCTCCGCGAGATGAGCGAACGTCACTTGACGACCAACCGGAAAGTCCTCCGTCTGGGGGCATTCCGCGGTGAATCGAAAGTTGCCTGCCCGTTCTCACCTCCGGCGGCTCAAGGAGCCGTCCCACATCTGTCGACGGGCTGTCACAAGCTTCTCACTCCCCGGGGAGTGGGGCACCTCTCCTGCGCAATCTTCCCGGATGGGCACCGGCGCCACATTCGAATTGCCTGAATTTCCCGGTTTTCGATACAACCCCGGTCTTCCAAACGACCTTCGACACGGGAACCGGAACCATGGATGGCTCCACTGCTCCTTCGGCCGATCGGCGCGCCCAGGCGACGCTCTGGGCGCTCGCGGCCCTCCCGTTCCTGATGGCCGCGGCCAGCCAGCTCTGGCCGACCCGGCCGACACCGATCGCCGCGGCTCCCGACCGGCCCCCGCTCGCGTTCGATCAATACGTCGTGAACTTCCACGAGATGCCGGTCCGGCCGGTGATCGACGCCTACTTCCAGTTCACGAACCGTAGCGACAAAGCGGTCCGGATCACCAAGATCGTCCCGAGCTGCGGCTGTCTCAATCCCCGCCTTTACGACGGGAAGCAGGATTACGCCCCCGGCGAACGGGGCCGCTTCACCCTGGCGGTCAAGACCGCCCGCGAGCAGCCCGGACCGAAGCAGTACACCGCCACGGTGCAGTACGTCGCGGAAGGGAAACCGTACGAAGAGACTCTCGCCCTGCGGCTGGTCCTTCCGGAGCAGAAGATCACCGTCGAACCGGCGGAAGTCTACTTCTATCAGCTCACCGGCCAGCCCGACTCGCGGACGATTCACGTCGTGGACCGCCGGGGCGGAACGCTCGAAGTGACCGGGATCCGGTTCGACTCCGAGTTCGCCCGCGCGACGCTCGGCAAGGTGCAGATGGACGACGACGGCCGCCGGCGGTTTCCCATCCGGATCGACGTCGATGGAGAGGTCCCTGCGGGCCGCAAGTTCGTCGAGCTGAAGATCGCGACGAATGATCCGGAGTTCGACGAGATCAGGGCGGTCGTTCTGATCCAGGGTCCGTCGACCGACATCGTCCCCGCCTCGGCCGAAGTCCCTGCCCCGAAGCCTCCGCGATAGCGCTTCGCTGCACGTGGATGTTGAAACGTCGCAGATTGCAGACTGTTTCCGAACCTCTTTTGCCCCAGAGAGCACAGAGGCCACAGAGCACTCTGTG